>DUCA01000041.1 GCA_012960055.1 Cycloclasticus sp. | reverse complement strand
CCGCTGAAACGCGGCGTTATATGGCACGTAACCAGAAGTCCGTATAGCCTAAATTTAAGGTCAAGCAGACAACCAAATTCTCCGCTCCAATTTATCAGAACGATTCTTGTGCCCGTTGTCGATTTATTATGGGCGATTCAGCGCGACCCCAAGGATGGCCGCAAGTCATCTGCGCGGGACGTACAGCGCAACCTTTCTAACACAACCGCTGACCGTTAGAGACTATGTGGGCTCTTTATTTATGTTCACACGATGATTCCATTTCGACACCCTTCTTTATAAGCTGCAGTTAATAATAAGCATAACCGTGTTCTCATTACCCGATTACATTAGTGATTGAATTTACGGAACTCAGTCGAAAAGTATTGCCTTATTAGATATACTTCTCCTTTATTTAATACAGATTCAAATTTTACGTGTCAAAATCAAATCAAGACCTCCAAACATTCCAAGGCCTTATCCTTGCCTTGCAAGAATACTGGGCTGATCAAGGGTGCGTCATTCTTCAGCCGCTAGACCTTGAGGTAGGCGCAGGGACCTTTCACCCTGCGACATTTTTACGTGCGATTGGCCCTGAACCCTGGGCAACAGCCTATGTACAGCCTTCTCGTCGTCCAACGGATGGTCGTTTTGGTGAAAACCCAAATCGGCTTCAGCATTACTATCAGTTTCAAGTACTTATTAAACCATCGCCGACTGATATCCAAGACTTATACCTGGGTTCTTTAACGCATCTAGGTTTGGATATGCTAGAACATGATATCCGCTTCGTTGAAGATAACTGGGAATCTCCAACACTAGGCGCTTGGGGCCTTGGCTGGGAAGTTTGGCTTAATGGAATGGAAGTAACTCAGTTTACGTACTTCCAACAGGTTGGTGGCTTAGATTGTCGCCCTGTTAGTGGTGAAATAACCTATGGACTCGAGCGTATTGCCATGTACATTCAAGGCGTTGAAAGCGTTTACGACCTTGTCTGGGCTAACACTAAAAATGGCGTCGTTACGTATGGCGATGTTTTTCATCAGAATGAAGTTGAGCAGTCCACTTTTAACTTTGACCACGCCAATATTGAGCACCTGTTTAAACAGTTCGATGAATGTGAAACCGCTTGCCAACTTTTGATTGATAAGAATTTACCTCTACCGGCTTACGAGCAGGTATTAAAAGCTTCACATACCTTCAATTTATTGGATGCTCGCCACGCGATATCCGTGACCGAACGGCAGCGGTTCATCCTTCGCGTTCGTAGCCTGTCTAAAATGGTGGCTAAAACCTATTTCGCCTCTCGTGAAGCGCTTGGATTCCCGATGTTAAAAACGGAGGAATCAGCATGAGTAACCACAAACACTTGTTATTTGAACTAGGCTGTGAAGAACTTCCACCGACCACACTTAAAGCCTTACGAGACCACCTGCTTAACGGTATTTGTTCCGGCTTAGATGATGCTAATTTAAGTTACGGTACCCGCCATTGTTTCGCAACACCTCGTCGTTTAGCGGTTTGGATTGAAGCCGTTGAAACTAATCAAGCTGACGAACGGGTTGAAAAGCGCGGCCCAGCTGTTGCTGCAGCATACGACGCCGAAGGCAATCCAAGCAAAGCGGCTTTAGGATTTGCTCGCGGCTGTGGCGCTGATTTCAACGAACTTAGCACTCTTAAAACAGACAAAGGCGAATGGCTATCTTATAAGAAGCTTGAAAAAGGCCTATCCGCTGAGGCGTTGATTCCTGACATTATCGAAAAAGCACTCAACCGCTTACCGATTGCTAAACGCATGCGTTGGGGCCGCTCTAATGATGCCTTTGTACGACCTGTTCACTGGGTTGTGTTAATGTTTGGCAGCGAGACCATTGACTCGCAGTTTTTTGGTGTAGACGCGTCTAACACATCATATGGTCACCGTTTTCATGCGCCTAGTCGCCTCGAAATATCATCTGCTGACGCTTATAGCGAGCTGTTGCAAAATGCTTACGTTATTGCCGATTTTGATACCCGTAAAGCGATGATTGAAAAACAGGCTATTCAAGCTGCGCAAGCGGTTAACGGCACTGTTCACATTGATGCCAGTTTATTAGACGAAATTACCGCGTTGGTTGAATACCCTGTCGCTGTTACCGGCAGTTTTGATGAGCACTTTCTAGCCTTACCGAAAGAAGTGCTGATTACCACCATGCAGATTAACCAAAAGTACTTTCCAGTACTTGATGCAAGAGGCGCTCTACTCCCGTATTTCATTACCATCAGTAACATTCAAAGCAGCAACCCTGCTTCGGTTAGCCACGGTAATGAACGGGTGATTCGACCAAGGTTATCTGATGCAGAATTCTTTTGGCAGCAAGACATGAAAACCACTCTTGCTGAGCGCATTCCATCTCTTGATAACGTGGTCTTCCAACATAAACTCGGTTCAATCGGCGATAAAACCCGCCGTGTTGAAGCGCTATCCGTTGAACTGGCTAAACAACTGGGGCATGACGCTGATTTAGCATCACGCGCCGCATTACTAAGCAAAACAGATTTAGTCACGGATATGGTCGGTGAATTCGCCAGCCTACAAGGGGTTATTGGCCGCTATTACGCCACTGAAAACGGTGAAGCTACTGAGGTGGCCACCGCCATTCAAGAGCAGTATTTACCCAAGCAGTCAGGGGGCGCCTTGCCTACAACTCAAACGGGTTTAGTGCTCGCGCTATCGGATAAACTCGATACGGTTGTCGGTATTTTTAGTGCTGGCTTGCTCCCTACCGGTGATAAAGATCCATTTGCCTTACGCCGCGCCTCATTAGGGGTATTAAGAATACTCATCGAAAACAATATCGAACTTGACCTAAAAGACCTCATTCACCTATCTTGCCAGCAATTTACCCATGATTTCGACGAAGATAACACCTTAGAGCGGGTTCTTAATTTTATCTTAGAACGCTTAAAGGGTTATTGCTTAGCTAACGGCTTTAGCCCTGAACAATTTTCCGCAGTAACCTCTGTCAACTGTACCGAGCCGTTAGATTTCATGAACCGCATGCAAGCTGTTAAAGCGTTCTCTCAGTTGGCTGAGGCCGCCAGTTTGGGTGAAGCAAATAAACGCATTCAAAACTTGCTTAAAAAGGCGCCAAACAATGTGTCAGCACAATTTAACGCCTCTCTTTTATCCGGCAGTGAAGAAGTGGCTTTACATAAAACGCTGACCGCTGTGGAAGCTCAGGTTAACCCCTTGATTGCTCAACACAGTTATATCGAGGCGCTTAAGGTATTATCAACCTTGAAAAACCCGATTGATGACTTTTTTGAGCACACCTTCATTATGGCTGAAGACGAAAATGTTAAAAACACTCGCTTGGCATTACTCTCAAATATTCATGCTAATTTCATAAAAATAGCTGATATATCAATGATATAGCTTAAACACCCTTATTATGCTTCGCGTAGATATTATTTTAGACCGAGACGGTGTTATCAACCTTGATAGCGACGCCTACGTTAAAAGTGCCGATGAGTGGATACCGATTGCCAGTAGCATTAAGGCGATTTCTCAACTGCATCAAGCGGGTCACCGTGTGTTTGTCGCAACCAACCAGTCTGGTATCGGTCGTGGCTATTTCAGCCTTGAAACGCTCAACGCCATGCATGAAAAAATGCTGACGTTAATCCATCAAGCCGGTGGTGAAATTACCGGTATTGCCTATTGCCCCCACTCACCCGATGACAACTGCTGTTGTCGTAAACCTAAAGCCGGGCTCTATGAACAACTAGCGCTCAAACACCACATTAAACTCAATGAATCCATTGTGATTGGTGACAGCCTCAGAGACCTTGTGGCCGCGAAAATGGTAGGCGCAAGCCCCATATTGGTTCTTACCGGTAAAGGGCAGAAAACTAAACAACAAAACCCTTCTTTATCTTATCCAATCTACGAGAACCTCTATGACGCAAGCCAAGCCCTCCTCTCATAATTTGTTAATTCTCGGCATCCGCTCGGTGTTGTTTTTTATTTTTCAAGTCGTTACGCTGTTTATTTTCGCGCCTCTTGTCTTACTCTCTTTCCCGTTCTCTTATCGCATCAGGTATGCCATTGCCAGTTCGTGGTCAAAGCTTGTCATCAAAGGTCTTAAGGTCATTTGCGACTTAGGCTTTAACGTGGTGGGGGCTGAGAATATTAAAGGTAACGGCATCATTTTCTGCAAGCATCAATCTGCTTGGGAAACTTTTGCCTTACAAGTGATATTTCCGCAACAAAGCTGGGTGCTAAAACGTGAGCTCTTGTGGATTCCCTTGTTTGGCTGGGCGCTTGCGCTTATTCAACCTATCGCCATTGATCGTTCGAAAAAAAGCAAATCATTCCGTCAAATCATAAAGCAAGGTACGGAGCGTTTAAAGTCTGGTCGTTGGGTTGTTATTTTCCCTGAAGGTACGCGTACTGCGCCTGGGCAAAAAGGCAAGTACATGGTCGGTGGTGCGTTGTTAGCCGAAAAATCAGGTTACCCGGTTATTCCTGTTGCACACAACGCTGGGGAGTTTTGGAGAAGAAAAGCGTTCATCAAGTACCCTGGCACCATTCAAGTTCGTATTGGTGAAATGATAGACAGTCAGTCGATTTCAGCCAGAGAGCTCAACCAGCAGGCAGAAAATTGGATTGAAAGCCAGATGGACGAGATCTCCAATAAAACCCCTTAGCGTTATTTCATGGGTTCGATTTTTCCTTTAAAAAGGCTAAAATCGTTTTCACTTTCTTTAAATCATAACTGGCTGTGGCCGGAATTTCTTTTCCTGCCTTTTTTATGATTACCGTGTATTTTCGTCTTGAATCAAAAAAAGTTACAATACCTGCCAAAATTGCAAGCACGCCACCGGCAAGAAACCACCTAGAGGTAAAGGCAACTAAAACCATACCGATAGCGATAAAAACATAAGCTCGGTCTCGTGCTGGGTTTTGTTCACCAATATAAATCGATTCTATGTCTGCAAAAGGAATCTTCTTTTTTCCAAGAAGAACCTCGCTGTCAGAAAGAAATATTCTTTCCTCTTTTAATAATTGCTCAGGTGTTGATTCCATTTTTAATGCTTTATCTCCCCATTATTTTTATTAGCTAATTCTCAATTTAGGCAGCGACAAGAAAATACCTTTTTCCCAGCTTAAATGACCCAAACCGTCCCTTTCTCTAAAATTTTCTCAATACATTGTAAAAACCCAATAAACCCACAGCTTAGCTGACGTATTTTCTATGCTAAGCTGCCTTTGTCTGAGACAAAAAGAGCCTTTAATCTATTTAAATAGTATCACACCCCGTTTCTGCATATTAAAGGTTTTTAATGCATTCTAAACCGGTAATAATTTAACCCAAAGTACGGTCCGTTTTGATTGCTAATTGGGCGTGAGAACGTTTAGAAAAAAGTTAAGATGCGACAAATGAACCACCCCACCTGAAGCGGCTAAAACGGTTATATCCGGACTTAATACCGCGAGCAATATCTTGATTTACATCCTTTGCTAATTGTTCCTTAGCCCTTACCGTCTTGTTCCCAATTAAGTATTCATGACGTCCAAGTTGATTTACTGATAAAAGCGGACATCACTCTTCTTCACCTACTTCACAAAAATACGACCACCTGTAACTCACTTTAAGCTATCTTTTAAGCCATACGTTGGCGCAAGGGTTATTTCCAAAAAAAACCGTCTGTAACGGGATTACAGGCGGTTTTACGGTTTTATTCCTCGGTTTAAACTAGACTGCTTTTAAACTTATTACGGTCATTTTTTACTAAAAAGTGTACGTTTTCTATCCAGAATAAAAACCAACATGGCTTAACTGATTGAAATTAAAGCTTATTATCTATTGTTGGTTGAATAAAATTAGCGAGAATAAACAGCAACGTTCTAAACGTCCAAGTTAGACACTTCGAGTGCATTTTTTTCAATGAACTTTCTTCTTGGTTCAACCTCATCGCCCATCAACGTGGTAAACACTTCGTCAGCCACAACGGCATCCTCGATTCTAACTTGTAATAAACAGCGAGCATCTGCATCTAGGGTTGTTTCCCATAGTTGCTCAGGGTTCATTTCTCCTAAACCTTTATAGCGCTGTATTTGCTGTCCCTTTCTTGCCTCTTTCATTAATAAGGTAAAGACTTCTTTAAAACTGCTTACTGCTTGCGCCTTATCACCTATTAACAACTCTGAGCCCGTTTCAAACATACCGCTTAATGTTTCTCCAAAACCAACCAAGCGTTTATATTCACCTGATTTAAAGAACAACGCAGTCATTTCAAAATCTTTTTCAACCCCATGAGACACAGTAGAGCAGCGAATATTCCATTTACCCTCTACCGACTCAAGTGACAACGTATATTGCGTAGGAGAGCTTTCTACGGCGTTTAAACGGGCCTCTAACGTTACTATCCATGATGCTAATTCTTCTTCGCTGCTGGTATCCTTTATTTCATCCGACACCAGTAATTCATTTAAAACCAACGGATCGTATCGACCAGACAACCTTGCGATCATCGATTCAATCTGAAGGTGTTCTTTAGCTAACTCTTCTAACGCAACGCCTGAAATAGCCGGTGTTGAATCATTAATAACAAGACTCGCTTTTTGTAACGCCAACTGAAGCAAGTAGTTATTTAACTCGCTATCATCTTTAACGTAGTGTTCTTGCTTACCTTTTTTCACCTTGTACAACGGTGGTTGTGCAATGTAAACGTTACCGTTTTCAATAAGCTCTGGCATTTGACGGTAAAAGAATGTCAACAACAACGTACGAATGTGTGATCCATCAACGTCCGCATCCGTCATGATAATGATTTTATGATAGCGTAGGTTTT
>DUCA01000040.1 GCA_012960055.1 Cycloclasticus sp. | reverse complement strand
CAACGTTACGGCCTTTAGGGCCCAAGGTTACTTTAACTGCTTTCGCTAGAATGTTTACACCTTCAACCATTAAGCTACGTGCGTCATCTCCAAATTTTACTTGCTTTGCCATGTTTCTTTTCCTTATCTAAATACTTAGTTATGGTCACAGACCATAAGTTTCATTGAAATGGATGCAAAACCGCATCCATCTAATTCAGCTTTATTCAACAACCGCAATGATGTCGTCTTCACGCATCACCAATAACTCGTCACCGTCCACTTCAACTTCAGTGCCAGAGTATTTGCCAAACAATACTGTGTCGCCAACTTTCACAGACATGGCTTGAAGCTCGCCTTTGCTGTTCGTTGCGCCAGTACCTACAGCAATCACTTCGCCTTGGCTTGGTTTTTCTTTTGCAGAATCTGGAAGTACGATACCGCCGGCACTTACTGCTTCTTCTTCAACGCGTTTGATAATCACGCGGTCATTTAATGGACGTAAACTCATGTATAAATCTCCTATTTTTTATTACAGTTTAATTAAATTACCATTCAGATATGGGGCGGTGAACATTTAAATCAACCCCCTATCTAAAAAAACATATCGCTTAGCTCTTCTAAAAATTAGCACTCATACTAAGGGAGTGCTAATAATAGCGACAGATGGCTTTGTGTCAAGCATCGCCTACCAAACTCGGTTACCATAATCACTCTATAAATCGCCTTAGAAGCCATCATGAACGACGAACAACTCTTGAGATACAGCCGCCAAATCATGTTGCCTTCCATCGATTTTGAAGGGCAAGAAGCATTACTCAACTCACGTGCCCTTATTATAGGTATGGGCGGCCTAGGCAGCCCGGTTGGGCTTTACCTTGCTGCGGCAGGTATTGGGCATCTGGTTATTAGCGATTTTGATGAGGTGGACCTTTCAAACCTACAACGCCAAATTGCCCACACCACCAACAACATTGGCCTATCTAAAGTTGAATCCGCGAAGCAAACCTTTGAAGGCATCAACCCACTGATTGAAATAACCGCCATCAATGAAAAGTTAGAAGGCGACGATTTATTAGAACAAGTCAAACTGGCCGATATCGTGGTTGATTGCTGCGATAACTTTGAAACCCGCTTCGCCATTAATGACGCCTGCGTATCAGCGAAAACCCCGTTGGTATCCGGCGCTGCGATTCGTTTTGAGGGACAAATCTCAGTCTTCGATTCACGTGACGAAAAATGCCCTTGTTACAACTGCCTGTATCCACGTGACGGCGCGGTGACTCAAACTTGTTCGGAAAATGGCGTTATCGCACCCATCACCGGCATTATCGGTAGTATGCAAGCATTGGAAACCATCAAAGTTCTCACGGGTGCTGGCGAATCACTACAGGGGCGCGTTTTATTGCTCGACGGCCTATCGATGGAATGGCAAAGCATGCAGTTGCCTCGGAATCCGCGCTGCCCTACATGCTCAAGTAACAAATAACTACTAGGAAGCTTTAGGCTATAACGTTGCGGTGCAGCAATATTTGTTGCGCCGCATCAATTATGAAAGTATAATGTTAAGCAACCTAACACAAACTACCTAAGAGGCACATTATGTCTAATGCAAACACGACACCACGTTTCCAGATTGGAGATGAAGTTTTAACAGTTGTTCCCGATTTACCACATTTGAACTTCCAATCAACAAGAATCCTTGATGTGATAGCCAAAGATGACGGCTTTTATTACATGACCGTGCTACAACAAAAAGATAGCTTTTGGAAAGAATCCAAGTTCTTAAAGTTATCAGCTAATGATTCTACTTTAGTAGAAGCCGCGTAATATTAATCGGCATTGTGGGCGCATAGCGTTAGCGCCCCCGCCCATTAAACCCTTGCAATCATCGTCAAAAAACATATACTTATATTTATACAGCTTTAATGTTGTTGAAAATAATTTATGATCTTGAGGAGACATAGCATGAAATGGGAAACACCAGCATACAAAGATTTACGTTTCGGTTTTGAAGTAACAATGTACATCTACAACCGATAGAGCAAGACTATTCATTTGAAAGGGGTTCCGTTAGGAGCCCCTTTTTTATTTCAGCAACAAAATTAAAATACCCTTATGCAAATTCGTGTTCTAGGTTCTGGCGCTGGCGGCGGCTTCCCACAGTGGAATTGTAGCTGCCCTAACTGTAAAGCAGTACGCGCTGGCACTATCAAAGCGTCTACGCGCAACCAATCATCCATTGCTGTGTCATCCGACGGTGAACATTGGGCGTTATTCAATGCTTCTCCCGACGTACGCGCACAATTAGAAGGCTTCCCGGAAATCCACCCAAAGAACAAAGTTCGTGGCACGGGTATTGAGGCGATTGTGATGTTTGATTCGCAGATCGATCACGCCACTGGATTATTGATTTTGCGCGAAGGCGATCCACTAACCATCTATTGCACCGACATGGTGAAACAAGACCTCACCAGCGGTTTCCCAATATTCAATATTTTGGAACATTTTTGCGGCGTGAAAGACCACCCTATTCCACTAAATGGTGATTCTTTCACTATCCCCAATGTGGATGACCTAGAGTTCACCGCCTTGCCGTTAAAAAGCAAAGCGCCACCGTATTCACCGCACCGAAACGACCCGCATGAAGGCGATAATATTGGCATGATTATTCGTCAAACATCCACCGGTAAAACGACGTTCTACGCCCCGGGTTTAGGTGTGATTGAACCGCACGTTGAAAAAGCGATGACCGAAGCCGATTGCGTATTGGTAGACGGCACATTTTGGACAGACGATGAACTCGCCTCTGTTGGCAGACCACTACTCGCCAGAAAAATCGGCCATCTACCGCAATCGGGCGAAGGCGGCATGATTGAATTCTTAGATACGCTGGATAAACCTCGCAAGATTTTGATTCATATCAATAACACCAACCCAATTCTCAACGAAGAGTCCAAGGAACGCGATATACTGAATCAACACGGCATTGAAGTGTCGTACGACAATATGAATATTGAGTTGTAAGCATGGCAGAACAAGCACCTTGGTCACTGAAAGAATTTGAAAAACGAATCCGTGATATGGAGCGTTTTTACCATATCAATCACCCGTATCACGTGATGATGCACGAAGGCACTTTGAGCAAAGAACAAATTCGTGGCTGGGTAGCCAACCGCTTTTATTATCAGGTCAATATTCCGTTAAAAGATGCCGCTATTCTTGCGAACTGTCCTGATCGCGATACCCGTGCTCAATGGGTACAACGCATTATTGATCACGACGGCGCACCCGGCGAAATCGGCGGCATAGAAGCATGGCTACAACTGGGCGAAGCAGTTGGCTTAACTCGCGAAGAAGTGCTATCCGAAGAACACGTATTACCCGGCGTTCGTTTTGCGGTTGATGCCTATGTGAATTTCGCAAGACGCGCCGATTGGCACGAAGCCGCCAGCTCATCTTTAACCGAACTGTTTGCGCCAAAAATTCACCAACAACGCTTGGACAATTGGCCAGAGCACTACCCGTGGATTGATTTAAAAGGCCTGATATATTTCCAAAAAAGACTCAGCGAAGCGCGGCGAGACGTTGAACACGGGTTGCGCATTACCTTAGACTGGTACAAAACCCGCGAGCAACAAGAAAAAATGATAGGTATTTTAAAATTCAAACTCGATATTTTGTGGACCATGGCCGATGCCATGCACATGGCCTATGTACACAAAATGCCCCCTTATTTCACGGTTGAGCCATGAGCATCCAAACCGATAGCGCTATCCAAATTTCGCCGGCCTATCGCCTACAATGGGAAGAAGCACAAAATATGTTTGTGCTACTCTACCCCGAAGGGCTAATTGAGTTAAACCAAAGTTCTGCAGAAATTCTTCAAGTATGCGACGGCAACAACTCACCGGCTGATATCGTGACGGTATTGGAAAAGAAATTCGATACCAGCGGCTTGGAAAACGACATCACTAACTTTTTAAATACGGCATTGGATAATGGTTGGATCAAACAAAGCACCTAGCCCCCCACGTTGGTTACTGGCCGAGCTAACCTATTCTTGCCCGTTACAGTGCCCGTACTGCTCCAATCCACTCGATTACGCTAATTTTAAAGACGAATTATCAACCGAAGATTGGAAGCGCGTACTAAAACAATCCCGCGAAATGGGCGCCGTACAATTAGGCTTTTCGGGCGGTGAACCCTTGGTAAGAAAAGACCTTGTTGAACTGGTCGATTATTCACACGAACTAGGCTATTACACCAATCTCATCACCTCTGGTTACAACATGGATGAGGCTAAAATTATTGAGCTTAAAAAAGCGGGGCTCGACCATATTCAAATTAGCCTACAAGCCAGCTCCAAGGAATTAAATGATTTTATTGCAGGCACAGAAAGTTTCGAGCACAAAAAAGTCGTCGCCAAACTGATTAAAAAACACGGCTACCCAATGGTGTTATGCGTGGTGTTGCACCGCGAAAACATTCATCAAATGAAAGATATTCTTGAAATGGCTATTGAGCTGGGCGCAGATTTTGTCGAACTTGCCAATACGCAGTATTACGGCTGGGCACACCATAACCGCGACCAACTGCTGCCAACACAAGAACAACTAAAAGAAGCCGAAGCGATTGCCAACGAATACCAAGCCTCGCAAAAAGGCAGTATGAAAATTTACTACGTCGTCCCGGATTTCTTTGAAGGCAGGCCAAAGGCCTGCATGAATGGCTGGGGTACCACGTTCCTAACGATTGCACCAGACGGGTTAGCATTGCCTTGCCACTCAGCTCGCCAGCTACCTAACTTTGACTGCCCAAATGTTAAGGATTACTCCATTGGCGAAATATGGAATGAATCAAAAGCATTTAACTACTTTCGCGGTGATGATTGGATGCAAGAACCCTGCAGAAGCTGCCCAGAAAAAGACAAGGATTTTGGCGGTTGCCACTGCCAAGCTTTCTTACTCACAGGGGACGCCACTAATACTGACCCAGTGTGCGACTTGTCGCCACAACACCACTTAGTGACCGATGCGATTAATCAAGCAGCAGCGACTTCATCTGAAAAACCGTTAGTATTTAGGAACAGTAAGAACTCTAAGGCTTTTTAGTCGAATATTGACTCCACCGCACTGACCAGCGCATCAATCATCTCTTCCCCATGCGCTAAATGCGTTGAATTTGCTAACGCAATAAGGCGCGCTTCAGGTAATGTCTGAGCCAATGAAAAAGAAGATTCTATTGGGCACATAAAGTCTTTCTTACCGTGAATAATCGTGCACGGCAGGTCACGCAACCGAATCGCATTGTCCAAAATTTGATTCTCTTCAATAAAATAATGGTTCATCGCATAATGGGCTTCTATCCGCGCTTGCGCAATCGCCGTTTCTGGTACTTCACCGTCTAACTCATCGGCATTAAACTCTTCACCTAATACAACCGCGCCACCCCAAGCGTCCCATTCACGCGTTGTTTCTTGCTGCACTTGCGCATCATCGATGCCTAAACGATGGTAGTAGGCCCTCAGCACATCCTTACGCTCACTGGTTGAAATATGCTGCGTAAATCGCTGCCAGGCTTCAGGAAACAAACGATTCGCACCGTCTTTAAAAAACCAATCGGCATCTATTGCACGCGCTAAGAATGTACCGCGAAGAATCAAAGCCAATACATTTTTCTTATATTTCTGTGCGTATAACAACGCCAAAGTCGCGCCCCATGAACCACCAAACAATAACCACTTTTCAATACTCAACTTCTCACGGATCATTTCCAAGTCTAGTATCAAATGTTTCGTTGTGTTGTCTTTTAGGCGACCCGATGGACGTGACCGCCCAGCACCGCGCTGATCCATCAGAATAATATGGAACTTTTCAGGGTTAAAAAAACAACGATGATGGTCTTTACAACTTGAACCAGGGCCGCCGTGTAAGAAAATAACCGGCGTACCGTTTGGGTTACCCACTTGCTCAACATACACCTCATGCCCATCGCCTGTTTCTAGCCATTGCGTGGCAAAGGGTTCAATACTTGGAAATAAGGCTTTAAGCATAAAATCGTCGGTGACAGGTCAATAATTAGTTGTATAGATTACGCTATACTAAGGTTTTTTAAAACTCTCCCAAGCATGTTCGATTTTGTCATTATTGGCGGCGGCATTATCGGTTTATTGACCGCTAAAGAGCTGCAAAAAACCGGCGCAAGTATTGCCGTTATCGAAAAAGGTAGCCCTGGCCAACAAGCCACATGGGCTGCTGGTGGAATTTTATCGCCGATGCGTCCTTGGCATTATTCTGAACCGGTTAATGCCATCAGTTCAATTAGCCAGTCCATATACCAACAATTATCCGAAGAATTACACGCCCAAACAGGCATAGACCCTGAATGGCTACCGTCCGGTATGTTGGTACTCAATGATGACGATATGGCGCAGGCAATTGATTGGTGCCAACAACATAAGGCGCCGAATGAATTGTTGTCGCCAGAACAGCTGAACAAAAAATTCGCTCATTTAAACTCATTCAGCGAACCAGCCTTACTTCGCGACGATGTTGCAACGATTCGCCCGCATAAACTATTGGCGGCGCTGTCACGCTATCTAGAAGATAACGGCGTTACCTTTTTAGATGAGCAAGACGCTAAAACATTACACACACAGCCAAACCTAGTAACCGGCGTTGAACTGGATGACCGCATCATTAAAGGCACCGAATACATTATTTGCGCAGGCGCTTGGAGCAGTCAACTTATACCCAAGGACATCAAAAAACCCGACATAGCCCCTGTCAAAGGACAAATGATTTGTTTTCCACCCATCGACATTCCAAATCCCTGCATGGTGATGGACGGTAACCGTTACATCATTCCCAGAAA
>DUCA01000039.1 GCA_012960055.1 Cycloclasticus sp. | reverse complement strand
CGCTATTTTTGCGGGGATATCAATCAATGAATCGTCGTGATTTAGCCATTGGATTAGGCTGATGCCCAGATCAAGGTTTGCGCCATTGCCTAAAAAGGAATTGGATAGGAAATCCGCATCGCCCAATACCGCAATGCGCTGTTGTTTGCCTTCGATTTGTTTGTTAAGCGCGTAGCCAATAGTGATTGGGCCCTGTTGTTCATCGCTATCAGCATCGAATTGAATGTTACCGGCTATGTGGCCAGTCTCTGTCCATGAACGATCCAGTGTGGCAAGTAGGGCGTTAGCGGTATATGGACTGTTTTTTGTGACAGCAAGGCCGGTTGCACCGGGGAACAAGCTCATGGCTTGCAGGTGGCGAGTAGCAAGATGATCAGGGTATTGCGTGACCAAAGCAAACGTTGGGTCGTCAATACCAAACATTTGTGTGGTGGCGTCGACAACGGTGCCAGGCAGTAGACTGGCACCTAAGGTGTCTAGCAGTGCTTGTACATGCGTTGCTTTATTCGGCTCGGCTAACAGTAACAACGGTTTGCCAGCAGACAGGTAATCTTTGATGAGGCTTACTTCACCAATCAGAAGATCGGTTTGTGCGTCGGCAATCACCAGTAGTGATGTGTTGTTTGGAATAGTCGGGGTATCAATCAGATTGATGGTTTGGCTGTTGATGCCTTTATTTTTAAGCTCGCCAGCAAACACGCTAAAGTCAAAATTAGCCTGATCAACAGGGCTACGTTCTCCGTGTCCGGTGAGGAAAACCACCCAACGCTGTTGGCTGTTAGCTAAACGTTGTAAGGCGTTTGTTAGTGCTTGTTCGTTAAGTTGTTGTAACGATTCACGTTTGCCGTTGTATCGAATAATAAGCTCGCCATCAGCGGTAATGCCTTCTTCTCGCGCCTGGTCTGGTCGCATATCGGGGTTGATAAAACTCAGCGATATATCGGCTTTATATCGCGTGTACTTTGCAATTAACTGAGCAATCTGCCGGCGTAAAATCTCGTTTTCGGATGTGTAAGCGGTAATCTCGATGGCTTGATCGAGCTTTTCAAGCAGGGCAATGCTGGGAGCGGACAAGGAGTTGCGACCATTGGATGTCCAATCCGATTGAAAACTGTACTGGGTGCTAAGCAATGCAAGTAGCGCCAAAATGCCAACTAACAAGCAGGTAAAAACGATGTTTTGCAAGCGAATAAATCGGTGGGATTGTCGGGATATTTTCATTTTTGCAAACGGTCGTTATCAAGTCGGCGAATGCTTAACACTAAGAATCCTGCGATAAATAAAACAAAATAAAACACGTCGGTTGAGTTAATTAGCCCGCGCAATAAGTTATCAAAATGGCGCATGATGGAGATATATTCAAATAAATGACTGCTGGTCTCACTGTTACTGCCCGCCCAATCGATAATCCACAGTAATAATAGCGCGCCAAAACTGGCTACCGCGGCAACGGTGGGTTGTGATGCAATCGCTGACATATAAAGCCCCAGCGCATTAAACGAGGCCATCAATAATGCCATGGCCAGTAGGCAAGCCAAAAACTTGCCGTAATCCAGTTCGCCAACGGTTAATAAAGACAGCGGCATTAACGCAATCGAAAACAGAATAATCAGCAAAAACGCGAAGATGGCCATAAATTTACCCAACACAATTTCTGTGATGCTGATGGGCGCTGAAAATAACAGGCTGATGGTTTTATTACGCCGCTCATCACTGATGACGCGCATGGTGAGCAACGGCGTGATAAGCAATAAAATGACCGCGGCGTTACCAAATAACGGTGCAACCACTAAATCGGTGACGCCGGGTGCGCCAGGTATGCCAATTAATTTTGGTTGAATGCTTAAGTAATAATCGATTTGGGTTAAAAACATGTAGGCAAGAATCAGCTGTGTGACGCCCAGCATGGTCCAAGCAAGAGGGGATAAAAACAGGCTGCGTAACTCTCGACCCGCAATAATAAAACTATTCATGGCTGTTTGATGGTTGCGTTATTGAAAGGAAAATCTGTTCCATATCATGCTTTTCTGGTCGAAGCTCTAACAACCCCCAGCGTTTATTAACGGCTAATTCAGCCACGGCTTCGGCAATGCAGGTGCCTTGTTTATGGTGAATACGAAGTTGATGTTGGTCGAGCACATCAACCGAATCCACGCCGCTTAGCGCTTCAAGTTGGTTTAAATCTGCAGGCTGACGGAAATCAACCAGCAGGCTTGAAGAGGTCATGCGGCGAGATAAGCCGTCGATACTTTCATTAAGTACCAATTTACCATGGTGAATAATTTGCACGCGGCTGCATGACTGTTGCACTTCAGGCAAAATGTGGGTGGAAAGAATAACGCTGTGCTGTTTGCCTAATTCACGAATCAGCTTACGTATTTCCAATATTTGAATCGGGTCTAAGCCAACGGTCGGCTCGTCTAAAATGATAACCGCTGGGTTGTGTAAAATAGCTTGCGCAATGCCCACACGCTGTTGGTAGCCTTTGGATAAATTGCTGATAAGGCGTTTGCCGACCTCGCTTAAGCCGCATTTTTCTTTACCGTTATCAACGGCTTTTTTAATAGCGGCCTTTTTCAATCCGTGCAGTTTTGCACAATACGTCAAAAATTCATCGACGGTTAAATCGGGATACAAGGGTGGAATTTCGGGCAAAAAACCTAATTCGGCTTTGGCCAATTTCGGTTGTTCGATAATGTCATAGCCGTTGATTTTGATTTCACCAACGGTGGGGGTTAAATTGCCACAAATCATTTTCATGGTGGTGGATTTTCCGGCACCATTTGGACCTAAAAAGCCTAAAACTTCCCCTTTATCAAGCGAAAAACTGACATCGTCTACAGCACAATAATCGCCAAACTGACGGGTTAAATTACGGACTTCGATTAATGTGCTCATCCAGTGAGTATACGTGATGTTGGCTGGCGTTGAAGTGAGAAAGATGAATGCGTGATTTGATTTCTTTCAAGCGGCCTGATGAGTCAAATAAAGGTGTGTTCATCGGCCAGTCATGTAAAAATAATCCTTTTTTAAAGATAGATTTTCAACATGTTATTAGGCGTAGATACCGGCGGCACGTTTACCGATTTTGTGTACATCGATGAGGCAGGCGTGCGTATTCATAAAGTGCTTTCAACACCTCATGCGCCAGAAGAAGCCATTTTGCAAGGCATAGAAGAGCTGGGTGTTGATAGCGGACAGTTGTTGATAGTGCACGGTTCGACCGTAGCAACCAACGCCGTGTTGGAGAAAAAAGGCGTACGCTGCTGTTTTGTTACCAATCATGGTTTGGCCGATATGTTAACCATAGGCCGTCAAGCAAGAAAGGAGTTGTATAACCTAAATCCAAAGCCGCAGCAACCACCCGTACCGGCTGAGCTCTGTTTAGAAACTGGCGGCAGAGTGGCGGCAACAGGTGAGGTGATTGAACCGTTAACCGATGAACACGTTGATCAACTAATTGAACAAATCAGGCAACTCGCTCCCAGTGCGGTTGCCATCAATTTATTGTTCTCGTTTTTAAATGACGAGGCAGAAAAGCGCCTTGAAAAGGCCATGCCAGAGGGCGTTTTTGTGTCGCGTTCATCCAAGGTGCTACCGGAATACAAAGAATACGAACGGGGTATGGCAACGTGGTTAAATGCTTATGTTGGGCCATTGGTGACGGGGTATTTAAAACGCTTAACTGCATCGGTAAAAACTTCGTCGGTGTCGGTGATGCAAAGTTCAGGTGGAACAATTGCAGCTGAACAAGCCGGTGAACAAGCGGTGCGTATGCTGTTGTCTGGCCCTGCGGGTGGCTTAATGGCGGCGTTACATATGGGCAAATTAGCCGGTTTTGAACGCTTGCTAACCTTGGATATGGGCGGTACGTCAACCGATGTTGCCTTGTTGGATGGTGCCATCGCGTTGACCAATGAAGGTAAGGTTGAAGGCTATCCAGTGGCTGTTCCAATGGTCGATATGCACACGATTGGCGCAGGCGGCGGGTCAATTGCGCATGTGGATACTGGTGGTTTGCTATGTGTGGGTCCAGAATCTGCCGGTGCATCGCCAGGCCCTGCTTGTTACGGTCGGGGCGGTCAAAAAGTGACCGTGACAGATGCTAATTTGTATTTAGGCCGAATCAGCAGCTCGTATTTCTTGGGTGGCGAGATGACCTTGGAAATGACCGCTACTGAGCGAGTGATGCGTCAATTAGCTGATGAGTTAGGCTGTGAGCCCAAGCAGGCAGCAGAAGGCGTTATTCAGTTGGCTAACGAACATATGGCGCGGGCATTACGCGTTATTTCTATTCAACGAGGCATAGACCCAAGACCTTATGCGCTGATGACCTTCGGTGGCGCAGGCAGTTTGCACGTGTGTGCACTGGCCGATGCGCTGGGCATAACAACAGCCATCGTGCCGGTTCACTCCGGTGTGTTGTCAGCGTTTGGTATGTTAGCTGCGCCACGCTCGCGCGAATTATCGCGAAGTTTGTTGGGTAGCCTTCGTGAATTGTCTATAGACGATATTGAACAAGGCTTTGCCGCCATGGTTGCACAGGGACAAGAGGAATTACAGGCTGAAGGCGTTTGCGCTGAGGATATTGAAATCCGTTATTTGGTGGACTTACGTTACGTCGGGCAGTCGTATACTTTGCCAATTACCTGGAGCGATACAGAGACGGCGATTAAGGAATTTCATGGCCTGCATAAAGGTCGCTATGGGCACGATTTAGATTTGCCGGTTGAGTTGGTTAATTTACGCGTGACGTTATCGGGGGAGATGCCGAAACCTTATTTAGCGAAACAAAATAAACGGGCTGAAGCAGAGGAGTTGAATGCGGAATTAGATAACGGTTTACGACTTTACCAACGCCAAGAACTCAAGCCTCGCGATATAATTAAAGGCGAAGCACTGATTGTTGAGCAAGTAGCCACCACCCATCTCGCACCGCATTGGCAGTGCGAGATTGATGAGTATGGTAACTTAGTACTAACTAAGTACTAGTAAACGCCGCCCAGTGGATGTGCTGGGATATCTGAGTCGCAGGCGTGTATTTCCGCTTCAGGGTGGTGTTCTTTCACGCTTTTAGTGATGTCTTCAACTTTCTTCACGGGTACATCGACCATCATTAAATATTGTCCATCCTCGACTGCTTTCTCAAAAGATTTTAGTCTAGAATTGGGTGCGCTAATACCAATCATCGCAGAACCCCAAGAGCCAACGCCCGCGCCCGCTAATGCGATGCCAAGAACAGCGCCGCCGCCTAATACCAAACCGGCGGGAGGGAATGTCATCGCCGCAAGGCCCGCTAGAATCCCTGTGACACCGCCCACAGCCGCACCCATTTCTACACTGTGAATAAAGTCACTGGATTGGAGTAAATTGGCTTCAGGCAGGGCGTCCATGTCTGAGCCAGCTTTGGCGAGAACATGAATGTTTGACTCGGTGATTCGAGCAATAAGCATCTCGTTAACGACTTGTTCTGTCGTATCGTGATCAGGTAATAAAAAATATAAACGTCGTTTCATTAGAACTACCTCCCATGTCGTTATGGAAATATAAAACTACCACATAATTGGGCTATAAGTGTGATATTTAATTCAATTAAACGGTTGAGCTATTTTCATATGGCTCTTGTGACGAGCTTCGTATGACGTTTAGCATTTACTTAAGTCACTCCTTTGGCCAGTATTAGCAATTAGTTATACTTTTTGGTAGTGGCTCAAGTTCATGAAGAGGCAATTGCATATATGTATTCACGGTGCAGGTGGTTTAGGATCGGTGGTGGGTGGTTATCTCGCAAAATCGGGTCATAAAGTCACCTTAATAAGTCGGCAAGCGCATGCGGATGCAATCAACAAAAAAGGCCTCTTTGTCTTTGGTCGACTTGGCGATATGCTCATCAAGGTCAACCTCACTGCAGTCACCCATCCTGAACAAGTAACCGGCGAAATTGATTATTATATTTTGCTGACTAAGGCAAAAGATGCGGCAGCTGCGATAAACGATGCAGCGGTTATATCAGCACAAATAAAATGCGCGTTAACCATGCAAAATGGCGTTGGCAAAGAAACGCTGTTGATTAACGGTTTTGGTAAAGAACGGGTTATTGGCGGTTCAATTATCGAAGGGGCTACGTTGATAGAAGCAGGTAGGGTGCATAACCATGTTACCGCACCAACTACCGCCTATTTTGGGGAATTGGGTGGTGGCCGCTCGAGCCGAACAGAGGTGATAGCGCAGGCATTTACTGAAGCAAATTTAAATGCTCAATCCGTTGAAGATATCGATAACGTCTTATGGGAAAAAGTCGTTCAAGTGTCGGGAGCCTCCTCTTGGTCCGCAAGTTCGTTGGGGTCCATACCCACGTTAGACTATTGGGATGGGATTTCGGTAAAAGAGGGCGCTGAACACTATGTGACGATTGCCAAAGAGCTGGTTAATGTATATAAAGCGATGGGGTATACGCCAAAAGATTATTACGCACCGTTCTCATTTTTAAAAATGATTGATGAGTCTTCTTTTGAGCAAGCCGTACAAGCGTGTGTTGATATGGGTGTTAAGATGAAGCTGAAAACACCGGGTGTTAGAACATCCATGCATGAAGATTTGGTGAAGGGTAAAGAAGCAGAAGCAGAAGCCGATACACTGTTTACACCATTGATTGAGGAAGCCCAAAAACATAATATTGCGATACCGACGTTTTTAGCGGCATATCGCGTTATAAAAACAATTGACAGTAATTTAAATAAAAGGAATTAATTGATATGACAATGCAAGGACGCAAAGGTGCTGTTCGAGAGTTTTGCTCTGCTTGGGAGCAACTAGATTTAGATAAGATATTAGCGCTAATGAGCGAAGACGCGGTGTACCACAACATGCCATTAGCGCCCTTAAAAG
>DUCA01000038.1 GCA_012960055.1 Cycloclasticus sp. | reverse complement strand
AGTTCGTTATCCACGGTTTGAACCAGTAGACCGCCATTAACGCGTTTGAAATCTTGGCGTTCGGCGTTGTTTGTTTCCCATTGGCCGCTATCGAGCAGGCGAAGGTTTTTCTTGCTGGCAACGACTGCGAGTGCATCGTCGTTGATGCCCGGGGCGATAATTACTTCAACAAACTGGCGCTCGGTGATTGCTTTAGCTGTTTCAATATCCAACGGGCGGTTAAACGCAATAATGCCACCAAAGGCAGATTCTGGGTCGGTTTGGTAAGCGCGCTTGTAGGCCTCTAAAATATTGTCACCAAGTGCTACGCCACATGGGTTTGCATGTTTAACAATCACGCAGGCAGCTTGATCGCTAAATTGTTTAACGCATTCTAGCGCGGCATCGGTATCTGCAATGTTGTTGTAAGAGAGCTCTTTGCCTTGTAATTGCGTTGCAGTAGAAATGCTCCCCGGCATTGTGTTTTCTTCGGTAAAGAAAGCTGCTTTTTGATGTGGGTTTTCACCGTAGCGCATCACTTGCTTTTGTTTGAATTGTAAGTTGATGGTACGTGAGAAATCAGCTTTATCGCCGCTGCCTTGAATGCTGCCAAGGTAGTTGGCAATTGCGCCATCATATTGTGCGGTGTGTTCAAAGGTTTTAACGGCAAAGTTAAATCGGTTTGTGTCGTCCATGCCGCCGGTTGCTTTAATGCTATCGATGGTTTGCTGGTAGTCAGTTGGGTCAACAATGATGGTGACATCTTTGTGGTTTTTCGCCGCAGCACGGATCATCGTTGGGCCGCCAATATCGATATTTTCAATGGCTGTTGCCAAGTCGCAATCTGGGTTAGCAATCGTTTGTTGGAAAGGGTAAAGGTTAACCACAACGAGGTCGATAGGCTTAATGTCGTTGTCTTGCATCACCGCTTGGTCAATGTCTCGACGTCCTAAAATGCCACCATGTACTTTTGGGTGTAAGGTTTTTACGCGGCCGTCCATCATTTCTGGAAAGCCGGTGTAGTTACTGATTTCTACGACAGGAATGTTGTTGTCTTGTAACAGTTTAGCTGTGCCGCCGGTTGAAATGATTTCAACGTTTAACTCGCTTAACTGCTGGCAAAATTCGATAATTCCTGTTTTGTCTGAAACGCTGATTAATGCGCGAGAGATTTTGTTGCTCATGGTGTGGCCTGTTTGTGGTTTGATGAGGCGTTATAGCGCCTAGAAAACAGGTTATTTTATAGAAAATCGTATTTTTTTGCTGAGCTTTTTGGGCTTAAACGAGGGGGCTAGATGTCTAATTCGTAGGCGGTCAGCTTTTTCCTAAGCGTACCACGGCTTAGACCGAGAATTTTAGCGGCTTTGGATTGGTTGAAGTTGGTGTGGTTTAACACCGCTTCGAGTAATGGTTTTTCCACTTCACTGATGACCAGCGCGTGCAGGCCGACCACTTCTTGCCCATCCAATTGCGCGAAATAGTTTTTTAAAGCCGTAGCAACTTGTTGGCATAAAGGGTGGCCTGATTTATCCAAACTCATGCGGCGCGGTGTGTTTTGTTAGTGTAGGTGTCAAAGATTTTACCCATGAAATTAAGTTGTTGCTCGGGCTCTTGAAGTGAGAAGCTTTCTTTAACGAGCGGTAATAACGATACATCCAGGTGCTTAAAGTACCAAGCAATGTGCTTTCTTGCAATCCTAACACCCATGATGTCACCATAAAATTCATGTAACTGAATAATATGACGGGTGATGATGGTTTTTATTTCATCGATATCTGGGGGTGCCAAGGTGAGACCGGTTTCTAGAAAATAATTAATTTCTCTAAAAATCCACGGTCTTCCCTGCGCGCCACGGCCGATTAAAAGCCCATCGGCACCGGTATGGTCGAGTACTTCCCGTGCCCTTTGTGGGGTGTTGATATCACCATTGGCGAAAACGGGGATAGCGATGGATTGTTTGACCAGTTTGATGGTGTCGAATTCTGCATCGCCATTGTATTTGCATTCGCGCGTACGGCCGTGAATAGCCAGTGCTTGTATGCCGGCTTGTTCAGCGATTTTAGCAATGCTTGGGGCGTTTTTATTGAGAGTATCCCAACCGGTTCTAATTTTAAGGGTGACTGGAATATCAACGGCTGACACCACGGCTTCTAAAATTTTTTTTACCAGCGGTTCATCCCTAAGTAGGGCTGATCCTGCGGCGACATTACAGACTTTTTTTGCCGGGCAGCCCATATTGATATCAATAATTTGTGCGCCATTGGCTTGATTGAACTGTGCGGCTTCAGCCATTTGTTCTGGGTTGGTGCCGACGATTTGAACGGAACGTGGCCCGTCTTCACCGCTGTGATCTAGTTTTAACAATGTCCGGCGGTGCGTTCTTAAGGCAGGGTTTGATGCTGTCATTTCGGATACCGCCAAGCCAGCGCCCAATTCACGACAGAGTTGTCGAAAAGGGCGGTCGGTAATACCAGCCATCGGAGACAAGATCAGATTATTGCTTAAGGTGTAGGGGCCAATGTTCATAACTATGAGCAGTTTAACCTGTTCACTTTATGAATGCCTGTTTTTGACAGAAGAATGCTACCGAGGTAATTCTAATGGCTAAACGATATTTCGAAACCAGCAGCGTCTTCTTGTGGTTTTTTAAACTTTAAATGAACTTGCTTGAGAGCCAATGGTGCAAAAAAATCATAAGTCTCATTGTCATCTAAATAATCGTATTTGCTAAACGAGCCGTAAGCAACGGCTTCACCTAGGCCGGATGTCAATATAATATTTATAGTGGGGTAGGATTGTTCCGCTAGCGCGCTGTTTTTAATAGTTAGTTGAAGAGATAGTACCTGATTGGTTTGTGGATGAACGATGAGTTGGCGTTCAATTATTTGAATATCATCAAAGTTGCTATAGCTTGGGATGTGCCAGCCGAAGGCGCCATTTAGACGTTTAAATGCGGGTTGAAGATTCACATTTTGCGTTAAAACCTCCGATTGCTTGTCAGCAAACTGACCTAAAAAGAGAAAAATTAACAGAAAAGAAATAAGCCCAAAGGGGAATCTGCTGGGGGGAGGTGTTTTTGACATTTCCCAAATAGCCGTGTCAGGAAGAGGGTTATTTGCAGTATCGTCAGTGTGAGTTGCTTTGTCGTCTTCTGCAAGTGACGCCGCACTAACGAGTTTGTGTTCGTTGGTATTAAAAACTTCATGACAGTGGCCGCAACGAATCAAGCCATTTTTTTGTTCAAGTTGCTCAGTTGTTATTTGTAAGCCGGTTAAACAAGCGGGGCATTGTGTGTAGTGCATTGCTTAAGTTTTTTTGATGGCATGCAGGCATACCCAGTCATCCTGAATGACGGGTGAGTCAAAAATAAATTGGTGTTGATAAGCTTGCATGACTTGGTCCGCTTGCTCGCTAAGAATGCCGGATAGTAATAAATGCCCGTTTGCACGAACTAAGGAAGATATTTCATCCGATAGCATAATCAGCGGTTCGGCTAGGATGTTGGCTATAACGATGGCCTGGGCATTTCGTGGGTAATGCTTTGCATCATAAACGTGAATTCTATCGAGTACGTTGTTTTGTTCAGCATTACTGTTGGTGGAGATTAACGCTTGCGGGTCAATGTCGATACCAATGGCGTGTTTGGCGCCCAATAATAAAGCGGCAATCGCGAGTATGCCGGAGCCGCAACCAAAGTCGACGATCTCTTGGTCATCTAGGACATTGTTTGCTAACCACTCAAGGCATAAAGCGGTAGTTGGATGGGTTCCTGTACCAAAGGCTAACCCCGGGTCCAGTCTTAAAATCTGGGCGTTAGCTTCCGGCACCTCATGCTCGGTGGAACATACCCATAAGTTGTCGCCAAACTTAATCGGTTGGAAGTTTTCTAGCCAAACGCGTTCCCATATTTGATCTTCGAGGCGTTCAATTTTTAGCTGCCAATTTTGCGAGGCGTCGATGTGTTGAACAAAGTATTGTTCGACCCGACTAAGGTCGTGGTATTCTTCGAAAAGCCCCGTCACCAAAACTTGCTGCCATAACGGCGTGGTTTCTAGTGGTGGTTCGTAAATTGGCTGGTCGGCACCGTCCGTCATGGTGACGGACAGTGAGCCTAAGTTTTCAATCAGTGTTTCAACCTGAGGTGCGAGCTCTCTGTTGGTCGCAATGGTCAGTTGTTGCCATGCCATAGTTGCTACATTCCAAGCTTTTTTTCAAGATAATGAATATTGTAGATGCCGGAAGAAAAGTCCTTATCCAAAACGATGTTTCTCAGTAATGGGATATTGTTATTGATGCCATCAATGACCATTTCGCTAAGCGCCGTTTTTGTACGCGCCAAGGCAGATTCACGTGAACTGCCATATGCGATTAGTTTGCCAATCATCGAATCGTAGTACTGAGGAACCGTGTAACCGTTATAAATATGCGTATCTACACGAATACCTGGACCGCCTGGGATATGTAACTGGGTGATTTTTCCAGGTGACGGTATGAAGGTTTCCGAATGTTCCGCATTTAAACGGCATTCAATCGCGTGACCGGTGATTTTAATGTCCTCTTGTTTGTAACTTAGAGGCAAACCGGCTGCAATTTTTAGTTGTTCAGCAACAATGTCTACGCCAGTCACCATTTCAGTAATCGTGTGCTCTACTTGAACGCGGGTGTTCATTTCGATGAAATAGAATTCATCGTTTTCGTATAAGAATTCAAACGTTCCCGCACCATAGTAGCCAATATCTGAACAAGCTTTGGCACAGCGTGTTCCGATTTCATGGCGAACTTCTTCAGTGATGCCAATCGCTGGCGCTTCTTCAATCACTTTTTGGTGTTTACGTTGTGTAGAGCAGTCGCGCTCACCTAAATGAATGGCGTTGCCGTGTTTATCGGCTAGCACTTGGAACTCGATATGACGGGGTGTTTCAAGGAATTTTTCCATGTACACCATGTCGTTACCGAAAAAGCTATTGGCTTCGGTTTTAGTTAGTGCTATCGAATTTAATAATGCCGCTTCGGTATGAACAACGCGCATGCCGCGCCCGCCGCCGCCGCCAGCTGCTTTAATAATGATCGGGTAGCCAATGCCGCGAGCCAGTTTGATGTTGCGCTCTTTGTCATCGTTTAACGGGCCATCTGAGCCAGGAACGCAGGGAACACCGGCTTTAATCATGGCTTCAATCGCGGACACCTTGTCACCCATCAGGCGAATGGTTTCCGAGCGAGGGCCAATGAAGGTGAAGCCGCTTTTTTCTACGCGTTCAGCGAAGTCTGCGTTTTCTGACAAAAAGCCATAACCAGGGTGAATGGCTTCTGAATCGGTGATTTCAGCAGCGCTGATGATAGCTGGAATATTGAGGTAGCTTTCTGTTGAAGACGGGCCGCCAATACATACAGACTCATCCGCTAGGCGAACGTGTTTTAGATTTCTGTCAGCCGAAGAGTGAACGGCAACAGTTTGAATACCTAATTCGCGGCAAGCACGCAAAATGCGCAGTGCAATTTCGCCACGGTTAGCAATAAGAATTTTATCGAACATATTTATCTCGTCGATGCGTGAAAAGTAAAAGGGTGATTAATCGATGATGAATAATGGCTGACCAAATTCAACAGCATGACCGTTTTCGGTCATGATGGATCTGATAACCCCTGATTTATCGGCTTCGATTTGGTTCAGGATTTTCATTGCTTCGATAATGCATACCGTATCACCTTGCTGAACAGGTTGGCCGATCGTGACAAAGGGGGCTGAATCGGGTGCTGGTGAGTCGTAAAATGTACCCACCATCGGTGAGGTGACGACGTGGCCAGATAACTCTTCAATGTCACTGCTTGTATCGGCAGCGGGTGCTGCTGACGCGGCAACTGCTGGTGCTGGAAACTGTGCAACAGCAACAGGTTGGGTTGAAGAGTAGCGGTTGATGCGTACAGACTCTTCGCCCTCATGAATTTCTATTTCTGCAATATCTGATTCTTGAATGAGCTCGATAAGTTTTTTAACTTTCCTAATATCCATAATTAATCTCTCGGTGTGTTTTCTATTAAGGGGAGCGTAGCAAGCAGTGCTAGCTCGTAACTCTTGGGTCCAAAGCCGCAGATAACGCCCTTGGCGATATCTGAAAAATAAGAGTGTTGGCGGAAAGATTCTCGCGCATGCACATTGGACAGGTGTAGTTCAATAAAAGGCGTGTCACTGGCTAAGATAGCATCGCGTAAAGCAACGCTGGTATGCGTGAAAGCCGCTGGGTTCAACAAGATAATAGCAACGCCATGTTGTTTGCTTTGTTGAACCCTGTTCACCAAATCATGCTCGGCATTGCTTTGGAAAAAACGCAATTCATGGCCGTGCTGTTCGGCGAGCTGAGTTAAGCTTTTCTCAATATCAGCCAATGTTTGTGCACCGTAAATACCAGGCTCGCGTGTGCCCAGCATGTTGAGGTTAGGGCCATTGATAACTGAAATAATTGCCATGTCACATTAACTCAATAAAGTGAGAGCCTGATGACAAGTTCTCAATGTAAAAATAATCGTCTTATGCAATTTCAATTGCAATAACGGGATTTTGACAAAGCTTGAGCTAAAAGTCTAGATAATTCAATAATTCGTGAAAGATAAAGACAAATATCTGCAAGTTAAGCGGAGTTAGTTCTTTGAAAGACCGGTAACATTGAGAATTTTGTCGCCACTAAGTAAGCCGACTTGGCGAAAAATGATGTGGCCCGCAGGGTTGATAATGACAGAATATGGCAATGCGCCTAGCGCATTGCCATATTCTGTGGCTAAATCAATGCCTTCCATCTCAGCGATGAGATTAGGGTAATTGATACCTATGTCCATCGCAAACGTATCGACGGATACGGCATCATCAATGGCGACACCGATAAATTGTAAATTAGAGGGTCGATATTCACGTTGTAGGGCAATAAATTCGGGTATTTCTTTACGGCAAGGCGGGCACCATGTTGCCCAAAAAT
>DUCA01000037.1:6271-6981 GCA_012960055.1 Cycloclasticus sp. | reverse complement strand
CGCCGGCAATCGCAAAAACTAAGCAGCACAACAAACCACCCAGCACGCCTTCAATAGATTTTCCAGGGCTGATAAGCAGTGATAATTTATTTTTACCAAATGAACGGCCAGCGAAATAGGCGCCGCTGTCGGCCATCCATATGAGTAATAATAAATACATCAACAATTCCGGGCCCTGCTGATAGTTCGTTCTAATTTGCTGCAACGAAAGAAGGGTCAAGGAAACGACTAAGATACCAAGTAAAATGATAACGCCCTGATGGATTTTTACCATCAATAAACATTCTGGTTTGCTGATAACAAAGGCGATGAAAAGCAACCAAAAAAACAAACTCGTGTTCATCAGTAACTCAACAACACTAGCGTCTACAGCAGTTAATGCCTGGGCAATAAAAAGTGTCACCGCAGCAAGTACATACTTTTGAGCTGAGCTATTGATCTCACTTAAACCGCCCCATTCATAAGCACCGATAAAAACGATAGTACTGAGCACAACAACAAACACTGAAACAGACGAATATAACACCACCCAAACGACAACAGGAATAAGCACTGCCGCTGTTAACAGCCGCTGAAGCAGACTACTCATTGTCAAACGTTTCATTAACTTGTTCACTCGTTTGTCCAAACCTACGGTTGCGTGAAGAAAAACACTTAATGGCTAATTCTAATCCATCTTGATCAAAATCGGGCCAAAGTGTATCGGTAAA
>DUCA01000037.1:1277-6081 GCA_012960055.1 Cycloclasticus sp. | reverse complement strand
CTGCAACGACGAGTGTTAGCCCAGAATTCCCCTCGGTCAGCGATTCAACCTCTAGTATTTTGCTCTGCAAGGACGGTGAGAATCGCGCCCTATCGCCGATCACTTTTAAACGAATGTTATTTTTATGCAGCCTTTTCGCCTGACTCTTAAGCGTCAGCATAAACAGGCTCATCAACACCTCAACCTCTTTAGTGGGCCGGCTCCAATTCTCGCTGCTAAATGCAAAGACGGTCAGCACCTCAACACCCAATGAGCTGCAAGATTCAATTGTCGCTCTTAATGCATCGACACCCGCTTTATGCCCGAAAGCACGAGGTTTGTATCGTTGTTGAGCCCAACGCCCATTACCATCCATGATGATGGCAATGTGCCTTGGAATATCAAATTGAGCGAGGTTGTTTAAACTATCTGTCACAAGAAATCCATTTACTCGTTTTATCGGAAATCTACAAACTTACAGAGCGAGAAATTAAAGCATAACGCAACAAGGTCGTGAACTACATCGACATCAAGTCAGTTTCTTTCACTTCAAGGTGTTTATCAATCTCTCTGATATGTTGGTCTGTGGATTTTTGAACCTTGTCTTCGCCACCATGAAGCTCGTCTTCGGTGATCATTTTTTCTTTAAGCGCTTCTTTAAATTCCGAATTGGCATCCCGACGAATATTTCGCACGGCAATTTTGGCATTTTCAGCTTCATTACGTACAACCTTCACAAGGTCTTTACGTCGTTCTTCGGTTAACGGCGGCATCGGCACACGAATAACGTTACCCGCAGTCACTGGATTAAGACCCAAATCCGCTTTCATGATAGCCTTTTCAACCGGTGCAATCATCGTTGCCTCCCAAGGCATGATAGACAGTGTTCTAGCGTCTTCAATATTAACCGTCGCCACTTGATTCAACGGTGTTTCAACGTTGTAATAAGACACCATAACGTGTTCTAACAAACTCGGGTGAGCGCGACCCGTACGTATTTTCGTTAATGCTTTTTGGAAAGACTCAACAGACTTCCCCATTCTCACGATTCCGTCTTTAACAATATCTTCAATCATAATTATCTCTGTTGTTACTGAACTAACGTACCTACATCTTCACCGAAAACAACACGTTTCACAGCACCTTTATCGAAAATATTAACCACCCGTAACGGTAGCTTGTGATCTCGACACAATACCAATGCTGTGGCATCCATTACATTCAAACGCTTATCAATCGCCTCATCAAAACTGATTCGCGGATAAAATCTCGCATCCGGATTTTTCTTTGGATCATCAGAATAAATGCCATCGACCTTGGTCGCTTTGATAAGAAGCTCCGCGTCTACTTCAATGCCTCTTAAGCTGGCAGCAGAATCCGTGGTAAAGAATGGATTGCCCGTGCCGGCTGCAAAAATAACAACCCGACCTTTTTCAAGGTGGCGGATGGCTCTTCTACGCTTAAAGTCTTCGCAAACTTGATTGATTTGAAGCGCCGACATCACACGAACAGGTTGGCCAAGCGACTCTAATGAATCTTGCATGGAAAGTGCGTTGATAACGGTAGCCAACATACCCATATGGTCACTAGTGACTCGACCCAACACATCCGACGCAACCTCTGAGCCACGTAAGATATTGCCACCACCAATAACTAAGCCTACTTGGACGCCTAAATCACTCAGTTCTTTTACTTCTTCAGCCAATCTTAGAACAGTAGCGCCATCAATTCCGCCAGCAGAGTCGCCCATCATGGCTTCTCCGCTTAGCTTTAATAAAATCCGTTTGTACGCTAACTCGTTCATCAATTATTCGCCTCGTGCTTGAGCCATTACTTCGGCGGCAAAATCATCTTCCTTTTTCTCAATGCCTTCGCCCACTTCAAAGCGAACAAATGAAACAACCTTAGCATTATTTGATTTCAATAACTGCTCAACCGTTACATCACCGTCTTTTACAAATGGCTGGCCAAGAAGTGTAATCCCTTTTAAGAATTTTTTAATTTTACCCACAATCATTTTTTCAACGATCGCAGCCGGCTTACCACTTTCGGCTGCTTGACCTTTAAAGATTTCTTTTTCTTTTTCAATTTCTTCAGCAGGCACTTCGGCTTCTGAAATACAAAGAGGTTTAACTGCCGCAATATGCATAGCAATATCTTTCGCTAGCGCAACATCACCACCTTCCATTTCAACTAACACGCCAATTCTAATGCCATGCATGTATGTGCCAACGATGCTGCCGTCCGTTTTAATTGTTTTAAAACGTCTAACATTGATGTTTTCGCCCACTTTAGCAATCAACCCACGTCTTTTTTCATCAACGGTTATTGTCTCGTTGACAACTTGGGTTGAATTTAATGCATCGACATCAGCCAAATCGTTATTAACAACCGTATTCGCAACGGCAGCCGTAAAGTCTAGAAAATCATCACCTTTAGAAACGAAGTCTGTTTCACTGTTGATTTCTACGATAGACGTTGTTGACGCGTCACCCGATGTGGCAATCGCAATAATACCTTCAGCGGCTATACGGCCGGCTTTTTTGTCGGCCTTAGCCATACCTGATTTACGCATATTTTCGATAGCTACTTCTAAATCACCACCTGTTTCAACTAATGCTTTTTTACATTCCATCATGCCAGAACCCGTTCTTTCGCGTAATTCTTTCACCATTGCTGCTGTTATAGTCATTCGATAAACCTCTACTTATTAATTTATTGTAAAAACGCCCCCTATCGGAGGCGTTCACATTCACTTGATTGAAGTTGTATTAACCTTCTTTGCTAGCGTCTTTAGTTTTAACAACAGCTTTTTTTGCTGCTGGTTTTTTACCAACTGCTTTAGCAACTTCTTTATTTCCAACCAATTCTTTAATAACACTTGCTTTACCTTCAAGAATTGCACCTGCAAAACTTTGGCAATACAGTGTCAACGCTCTGATTGAATCGTCGTTACCAGGGATTACGTAATCCACATCAATCGGTTTGTTGTTTGTATCAACGATACCAATCACAGGAATACCTAATTTAGCGGCTTCTTTAATCGCAATTTTTTCGTAACCGACATCCATCACTAAAATTGCGTCTGGTGGGCCTTTAAGATCTTTAATTCCACCGACACTGCGCTCTAGCTTGTCAAGTTGACGCATGAATTTAAGGCCTTCTTTCTTGCTGAAACGCTCTAAACCACCGTTTTCACGCATTTCTTCAAGCTCTTTTAAGCGATGGATTGATTTTTTGATGGTGCCGAAGTTTGTCAACATACCACCTAACCAACGGTGATCAACGTAAGGCATATTACAGCGCTTAGCTTCAGTTGAAATTGTTTTGCGAGCCGCTTTCTTTGTGCCAACAAACATAATTGTGCCTTTATTTGCAGCCAACTTATTTATAAAGTTCAATGCATCATTAAATAATGGCAGTGTTTTTTCTAAGTTAATGATATGAATCTTGCCGCGCTCACCAAAGATGTAAGGGGCCATTTTAGGATTCCAGTATCTCGTTTGGTGACCAAAATGAACACCTGCTTCGAGCATTTCACGCATTGTGATATTAGACATTTCTTTTACTTCCTTTTCATTGTTGTAGCCATTCAGACAATCTGAATATGACTCGGGTTATAACTACCACGCATCCCAAACGGTAACCTGATTTATTCAAGCACCCTACCGGATGTGTTGATGCATGTGATCGTTGTTGCCAAAAGTGGCGTCGCTTTATACCATATTTAGGTAAATCTGACAATTTAAAACCTGATAAACATGCAATTCCAGTCAAACTAAAAACCAGCTGAGATTTACTTAAAACGTTATACTTAATACCATTAAAGCAGATAACTTCAAACAGGTAATCCCTTCCCTATGAGCATCACATTAAAAACAGCTGACGAAATTGTAAAAATGCGACTTGCTGGTCGTCTTGGCGCTGAAGTACTCGAAATGATCGCCGAACACGTCGTAGCTGGCGTCACGACTGAAGAGCTCGACCAACGCTGCCATGAGTTTATGGTCAATCAGCAAAAAACCATCCCTGCACCGCTAAATTATCATGGCTTTCCTAAATCAATATGCACATCGGTCAACCACCAAGTGTGTCATGGTATTCCCAACCATAAAAAATTAAAAAAAGGTGATATCGTTAATATCGATATTACCGTGATAAAAGATGAATTTCACGGTGACACCAGTGAAATGTTTGTCGTTGGCGAACCCAGCATCCTTTCAAAGCGCCTGATAGACTGCACGCAGAAAGCGTTATATCTCGGCATTAGTATGGTTAAACCAGGCGTCAAACTGGGCGATATTGGTCACGCCATCCAAACGTTTGCCGAAAGCAAACGCTATTCTGTGGTTCGCGAATACTGCGGTCACGGTATTGGCCGAGTATTTCATGAAGAACCACAAGTTTTGCATTACGGTAAGCCAGGCACCGGCATCACCCTAGAAGAAGGCATGACCTTTACCATTGAGCCGATGATTAACGCCGGCAAAAGACACGTAAAGGTTCTACCTGATGATTGGACGGTTGTTACTAAAGACCGCAGCCTATCGGCTCAATTCGAGCACACTCTTGCCGTCACATCCACTGGCTTTGAGATATTCACCGTGCGCAACAGCGAAACCATCGAACCTACGTATATTTCTCCTGACCATTTCAAATCATGAGCACTCAGCCGGTATTGGCAAATAAAGCACCTAACAATATCGTCGAAATTAAAGCGCTTATCCAGACGTTCAATAAGGGCCTGCTGAAGCGCGCAAAATCTGATGAAATCATTGAAGTGTTACTCGAAGACCGTAGTGATTTTATCGACCATTTATTAAGC
>DUCA01000037.1:0-1042 GCA_012960055.1 Cycloclasticus sp. | reverse complement strand
TCGATGTCACCGTTATTACCAACCTGATGGAAGCCCGATTTATTACCGGCTCCGAATCTTTATTCGACTTAATGCAAACTGAAACGGCAGCGGATAAAATCTGGTCGTCTATTGAGTTCTTTCACGAAAAAGTAGGTGAGCAACACAAGAGGCATTTAAAGTTCGGCAACACGGCTTACAACCTAGAACCCGATATCAAAGAAGGTCCCGGTGGCCTACGCGATATCCAGACAATTCAATGGATTACCCAACGTTATTTTGGCTCCAATTCATTGGGCGAATTAGTCAATCATGCCTTCTTAACAAAAAACGAATACCGCCTACTGATAAAAGGTCAGCGTTTTCTTTGGAAAGTCCGCTTTGAACTCCACCTATTAGCCAACCGCCCAGAAAACCGCCTGCTGTTTGATTACCAAAAAAGCTTAGCCTTGGCCTTTGGCTTTGAGGACGGCGACAACAACCTTGCCGTAGAAAGCTTCATGCAACAGTACTATCGAACTGTGATGGACCTTGAGCGCATTAATGAGCTTGTCTTGCAGATGTTTACAGAGGCATTAGAAAACAAAGCCATGGACGTCACCCCCATCAATGAATCATTCCGAATCGTAAATGACGACATTGAAGTGACTCACCCTGACACCTTCAAAACAACACCGACTGCCTTATTGGATGTGTTTTTCCAATTGCAAAAAAACGAAAAGATCAAAGGCGTTCGCTCTGGGACCATTCGCTTAATACGCGAGAACTTACATTTAATAAACGAAAACTTCAGGTCAAGACCTGACGCACAAACACTCTTTTTAGACATCATCCGCCAACCACAGGGTATTACCCATCAACTTAGGCGGATGAATCGTTACGGCGTTTTAGCCGCCTACATCCCCGCATTTGATGACATTATCGGACGTATGCAATACGACTTATTCCATGCCTACACCGTCGATCAGCACACCTTGTTTATTGTTAGAAACTTGCGCCGTTTTGCCCTTGAAAAACACAAAGAAGACTTGCCGCATTGTTATGAAATATTCAAGCAAATAAA
>DUCA01000036.1 GCA_012960055.1 Cycloclasticus sp. | reverse complement strand
AACTATCGGTTTGTTACTGCCAAAACCAGCAGCGCCCGACCCGTATGACGGGGTATGCTTCATGGCGCTCATATCATGACCGCTATGATCCATTCCTCCATAGTTCACTCCCCCGTGGTTCATGCCGTCCATGTTTGACCTATCCATGCCCATATCGTCATGACCCAAAATAATGGGGTTATCTAACGCAGGCACGGTCGCTTTCATCGACGCATTTGGCGTTAATGTTCCACACGAATAGCCGCTTCTATCAATCGACTGGGCAAAGATGCTGTAGGCTTGTTCACTACTTGGCTCGACGATAACATCGTATGTTTCAGCCGCGCCTAGCCTGAACTCATCGACTGTTACGGGCTGAATGTATTGTCCATCCGCTGCAACCACTGTCATCTTCAAACCGGGTATACGAACGTCAAAGATGGTCATTGCTGCCGCATTAATAAAGCGTAAACGTATCTTTTCACCGCGTTTAAATAGGCCAGTCCAATTATCGTTGGGTGTTTGCCCATTCATTAAATAAGTATAGCTGTAACCCGTTACATCCGAGATATCGCGGTCTGACATGCGCATTTGATTCCACATGCCTCGGCTTCGCCAAAAGCCATCCCAACCCTTTTCACTGATCTCATTTAGCGCATCAAAGATCGTGCGTTCTTGAAAATTGTAATACGCGGATAACTTCTTTAGCTTTGCGTACATATTGTCTGGAGCTTCATCACTCCAATCGGACAATAGCACCACGTAATCTCGCTCATAGCTAAACGGTTCAGGTTCGATGGGATCAATAATCAGTGCGCCATAAGCGCCCAACGGTTCTTGGAAAGCCGAGTGAGAGTGGTACCAATATGTGCCGCTTTGTTTAACTTGAAATTTATAGTTAAACGTTGCGCCCGGCTTAATGCCGGTGAATTCATCACTGACGTGAGGCACCCCATCTTGCCCGCTGGGCAAAATAATGCCATGCCAATGAATCGACGCATCCTCAGCTAATTGGTTCGTAACATTTAGCTCTACATAATCGCCTTCTTTTAGGCGCAATATGGGCGCTGGAACAGAACCATTTATTGCTGTAGCGGTACGATCTTTGCCGGTGAAATTTACCGCCATCGGGCTATACGTTAACCTAAACTTACGGCCTCTTAATGTTTGAACTTGTTGTTGCACATGGTCATGGGCAAACACAGCACTGGGTGACATACCTGCACCCACTAATAAGCCACCCGCTGTAACACCTGTTACAAAGCGCCGCCTTGAAAGGTTGATTGGTTTTGAAGATTGCCTGATTTTTTTATACACCATGGATACATCCTGAATTTTGGCTCTAAATGAAGACCTCGTTAAACTGATTGATTAGTAAAATTTAAATTCAGGCGGTTCTAGGTGGGGGTGATTCTATTGGTTCTAGGATACTCAGGTATTGAGTCAGTAAATAAGTGGTGACTTGAGGGCCAACATGCTTAGCAATGACCGTGCTGTCTGTCATTACAAACGGTGAAGCGTGGAAGCATTTATTGCAATGATCATCTGCACATGAGGTTTCTAGCATTGTGCCATCAGCTGTATGGCCATTCATGGCTGAGTGACAATTCATCATGTCCGTGCGGTTCATCTCATGCAATGACATATCCATGTCACATGCAGAAATCTCGTCCAGAGCTAAAAGACTTTGCCACGGCAAAACCATCAGGCTTAATACAAGCATGCTTTGAGCAATAATATGACGAATGCGGTTCATCTGACGTTTTTACTATTTTGCCCCACCAGTTGTCAATTAAAATGCGCTACATCAATCTTCAGTAAGCTTTGACGTTATCCAATTGACAACACTATTTAACAGGCTTATAAGTATGCTCATGCCTTTTCTTTACACCCTATCTACGTCGTATCTATGCGCTTAACAGTCTTGTTGTGCATACTCAGCATACTGAGTTACAGCACCGTATGGGCAATGCATAGTCACGACGACACCCATCACACTGAAGCAGCTATTACCCATTCCATAGACTCGCATGTTTCCGATGCTGGGCATACACTGGATGATGATCATTGCTGCCACGCCAGTGTGCATTTATTGGGTTTGCTAAACACCGGTTTTAATACACTGCCACCCATTATTCATACGGCAGATGCCGATTATCATTTTTATCTTTTCTCATACCATAACGGCCCACCTCGGCGCCCTCCTCTCCTCTAGTTCCTCGCTTTAATCGGCTAAGCCGATCATCAAACACGGTTTTAAAACTGTGTTCGTACTATTTATATTAGGAAAGACGTATGAAATTTTTACACCTAGTCGCTGCCCTGTTGAGCGCCTTATTAGTGTTCTCTAACGCGTGTGCAATCGAGCCCGTCAGCGTATCAACCTGGCTTAATCAGCTTGTGACGCAACACCCAGCACTATTAGCCGCTGAAGCCGCCGTTGCAAAAGCCGATGCTGAACGGCGCGCGGCCGACCAACCCCTGTTTAACCCCGAGCTTGAATTTGAGTATGAAAGCGCTGGGGTTGATACTAAAACGGCAGGGCTCAGCCAAACACTCGATTGGGGTGATAAGCAATCGGCCCACCTTCGTATTGCCGATGTTGGCTGGCAACTTAGCAACAGCAAACTAGCACTGCAGCGCCACCAGATTGCCGCAGACGCGCTGCTTGCATTAGCTGATTATCACGCCAACCTTAACAACCAAAACGTGGCCAACAAGCGTTTAAACGCAATGGCAGATTTTTTAGGTATTGCTCAACAACGTTCTAAAGCTGGCGATTTAACCGACGTTGATTTGGCCCTTGCTCAATTGGCCTATAGTGAAGCCAGCTTTGCACAAGCAAAGGTGCAAGCAGGCTTGATTGAAAGTGAACAATTGTTGTTGGCCTTATTGGGTAATCAAAGCGCATTAGCCTTTATCCCCACCTTGCAAGGCACACCAAAAAACGCAGAAGAGCCTATAAAAAATAAAGCTGAATTAGTCGACGCCTTACCGCAAATGCAACTGGCACGTTTACACATGGAGATTGCCCATGCCAAAGTAAAATTACGGCAACGTGAACAACGGCCCAACCCAAATATTGCAATCAGAACCGGTAAAGAAGGAAAAGACAGCTTAACCAGCATCCGTTTTTCCATGCCATTATTTGTGCGTAATAACTTTGGCGCTGAAGTGGATGCTGCTAACGAACAACTAATTCAACAAGAACGCCACGCCATTCATATCCGTCGCCTGTTATTAGTAAAACTAACCAGCAGTGCACGTACATTTAATGTCAATCGACAAGCATGGGTTGAATGGCAAGCAACGGGCAAACAAAATTTATTGCTGCATGAAAAATTATTAACACGTTTATGGCAAGCTGGCGAATTAAGCACGGCTGAATACTTAATTCAGCTTAAACAAGTGCTGAACACTGAAGCCAGCGCCATTGAACACCGTCGTCAACTATGGCAATCGTGGACACAATGGCTAATGGCCTCTGGCAACATTTCAAGTTGGATAACCATTAACAAAACAACGGCCGCTGAGGCTCGCGGAGCATCATCATGAAGACACTCAACCTTGCTTTTATCATCCTATTTTTAGGCTTATCAAACAGCAGCATTGCGCTTGCTCAAAACGAACATGGACACAGCGAAACTCACGCCGAACAACACGAGGGGCATGTCGGTCATGAGGAGCAAGCGGCTGTTCACCTATCCGCAGCGCAAATAAAAGCAGCTGGTATCGTTACAACCTCCCTAGTACTTTCTACGGTTAACCGTGATATCAGTGCACCCGGTGAAATCCAATTAAATGCATATGCCAGCAGCCGAGCTGTGTCTCGAATCAGCGCACAAATTATTGAACGGCACGCACAACTGGGTGATGAAGTTGTGAAGGGGCAAGCACTGGTGACGTTATCCAGCGTTGCAATGGCAAAAGCACAGGGCGAACTGTTAGTGGCAACGCGTGAATGGCAACGGGTTCGTAAATTAGGCCGTAACGTGGTATCCGCTTCGCGTTATACCAAAGCAAAAGTAAGTAATGACCAAGCCCGTTCAACCGTGCAAGCCTACGGCATGAGCCAGCAACAACTTGATACGCTACTAAAAGGTGGTAAAGCAGTATTAGCCGATGGCCGCTTCCAACTGCTCGCCTTGCAACACGGTACCGTTATTCACGATGATTTTATTTTAGGTGAACTGGTGGAACCTGGCCGCATGTTATTTGAAATAAGCGATGAATCTACGTTGTGGGTTAACGCGCGTTTAACCGCAGAGCAGGCACTGAATGTAAAACCCGGCGCTGATGCGCGTATTCACTTTCGTCACAATGTGCTGCAAGGAAAAGTCATCCAACGACATCATTCCCTAGACGAAACCACCCGCACCATTGGTGCACGTCTTGAAGTTCAAAACCCCAATGATGTGTTACACCCGGGCTTGTTTGTTGATGTGAAAATCTCAAGCAATAGTCTAGACAAAGCGTTACCTGTTCCAGCTGATGCGGTTCTTCGCAGCCCTGATGGCGACTGGATGGTGTTTGTAGAACATGAAAGCAATAAGTTTGAACCGCAAGAAGTGGACGTTATTCTAACCAGCAACGGCATCACGGTGATTGAAGGTATTAAAGCTGGCACACGTGTTGTAACGCACGGTGCGTTCTTTTTGCAATCAGAACTCGCGAAATCTGGTTTTGAAATACACAATCATTGAGAACTAAGTCATGTTAAATAGAATCATTGATTTAGGTATTAACAACCGCCTGTTGGTCGTGTTGTCTTTGCTGGCGACCTTAATCGGCGGTGCATTAACTTTGCCTTCTTTGAACCTTGATGCGTTCCCAGACGTAACCAATGTACAAGTTCAAATTAACACAGAAGCGCGGGGACTGGCCTCAGAAGAAGTCGAACAGCTCATCACCTTCCCAATTGAGGCGGTGATGTATGCCCTGCCGGATGTTGAAGAAGTTCGCTCCATATCAAAAACGGGTTTATCCGTGATTACTGTTGTGTTTAAAGAAGGCACCGACATTTATTTTGCCCGCCAACTGGTTTTTGAACGACTGCAATCTGCACGCGAACAAATCCCTGATGGCATTGGCTCACCTGAAATGGGACCGAACACCTCTGGCCTTGGTCAAGTGTACCAATACATTTTACGCGCTGAGGATCCCGAGAAATTTGATGCTATGGCCTTACGAAGCCTTAACGATTGGGTGGTTAAACTGTTGTTAATGCCGGTGACGGGGGTAACAGACGTGTTGTCATTTGGTGGCGAAGTTATGCAGTATCAAGTGCAAGTTAACCCTCGTCAGCTACTGTCTTATAAGCTCAGCATGAACGATATTTCTGAGGCCATCGAACAAAATAATCGCAATGCCGGCGGTTGGTATTTGGACAGAGGCGCTGAACAATTGGTTATTCGTGGTGTTGGTTGGGTACGTAGTAACGAGGATGGGCTGCGCGACATTGGCAATATTCCACTAAAGAATATTGATGGCGTTTCGGTGCGTGTTAGCGATGTTGCCGAGGTTAACTTTGGCCCTGAAATTCGCCAAGGCGCGGTCACCATGTCACGCCGTGATGCAGACGGCAACCCGATCGCAATGGGTGAAGTGGTTGCTGGTATTGTGATGAAACGACTGGGGGCTAATACAAAAGCAACCATTGATGGCATTAAAGCCCGTCTGCCGGCCATACAAACGGCGCTGCCCGATGGAGTCAGCATAGAGCCCTTCTACGACCAAACAGACCTTGTTGACCAGGCTGTTAGTACCGTTAGCTCGGCTTTATGGCAGGCCTTTGTGCTTATCAGCATCGTCTTGATGCTGTTTTTAATGAACATACGCGCTGCCTTTTTAGTACTCATATCCATGCCCATCTCAGTAGGCTTGGCGCTGATGTTTATGGCCTATTGGGATATTTCTGCCAACCTGATGTCATTAGGTGGTTTAGCCATTGCAATTGGCATGATGGTCGATGGCTCGGTGGTGATGATGGAGAATATCTTTAGACACCTCGCTCACCCAGATGCTGAACACCAAAAAAACAAGGGCGACTCCATGGAGTACACGCCAATACTTCCTTATGACACGTTTCATGACAACCGTGGGATAGCACTTCGTATCCAAGAAGCATCACGTGAAGTAGGTCGCCCCGTGTTCTTTGCCGTGATGATTATCATCATCGTATTCGCCCCCTTGTTTACCCTAGAAGGCGTTGAAGGCAAGCTGTTCCAACCCATGGCTATTTCGATTGTATTGGCTATGTTAGCCTCGTTGTTGGTCGCACTTATTATTGTACCTGCGCTGGCAACGTACCTATTTCGTCACGGTATTAAGGAACAAGAAAACCCGCTCATGGCGTATTTTGATAACGTGTATCGCCGTTTATTGTCGCGCGCCTTAGACGTGCCACGTAATATCGTTATCAGCGCCATCGCACTGTTTATTGGCTCATTAACGTTGGTGCCATTTCTCGGTACGGAATTTGCGCCTGAATTGGAAGAAGGCACGCTTAATGTTCGTGTCACACTGGCGCCCTCTTCCAGCCTAGCTACATCTTTATCTGTTTCAGCAAAACTTGAAGAGCAGCTGATGACATTTCCAGAAGTTCTGTACGTATCAAGCCGCGCTGGACGTGCTGAAATTGGTGGCGACCCTGAACCGGTGTCGAACGTTGAGATTTTTGTTGGGCTAAAACCTGTGAGCGATTGGACAAGCGCGTCTAATCGTCAAGCACTGCAGGGACTGATGGAAGAGAGAATGTCGGTTCACCCCGGTTTGCTGTTTTCGTTCTCTCAACCCATTGCCACCCGTGTGGATGAATTACTGTCGGGTGTTAAAGCACCATTGGCAATTAAACTGTTTGGCCCAGATTTAGCTGGTCTGGCCAGCATCGGTAAGAAAATTGAAGGTTTGGTGCGGAAAATCGACGGCACTCGCGGCGTCGAAATGGAACAAATTACCGGTGAAGCGCAACTGGTTATTCGCCCGAATCGTGACGCTTTAGCGCGTTATGGCATTCCTGTCGCGCAAGTGATGGATTTAGTCGCCAATGCTATAGGTGGCATGAAAGCGGGTCAGGTAATCAACGGTAA
>DUCA01000035.1:2197-7095 GCA_012960055.1 Cycloclasticus sp. | reverse complement strand
ATTTACTTTATCGCTGTGTTGGTGCTGGTTGCGAGCTTATTTGTGCCGGGAGGTGCGTCAGGTGCTGGTTGGACTTTATATCCTCCGCAGGCCATTTTGCCGGGCACACCAGGCTCCGGTATGGGAATTATATTAATGTTAGTGTCGTTGTCGCTGTTTATCGTGGGCTTTACTATGGGCGGGCTAAACTACGTGGTTACGGTATTGCAGGCACGCACTCGGGGCATGACATTGATGCGTATGCCGCTGACAATATGGGGGATTTTTATGGCCACCATTTTGGCGTTGCTCGCCTTTCCAGCGTTGTTGGTCGCCTCTATTATGATGTTGCTCGACGCAACTTTAGGTACCAGTTTTTTCATGCCTGCCGTTGTATCGATGGGGCAGCAATTGGATTACGAGGGCGGCAGCCCAATCTTGTTTCAGCATTTGTTCTGGTTTTTTGGCCACCCCGAGGTCTACATTGTTGCCTTACCTGCTTTCGGCATTGTTTCTGATTTGTTATCGGTTCATGCGCGGAAAAATATTTTTGGTTATCGGATGATGGTGTGGGCGATTATTATTATTGGCGCGCTTAGTTTTGTCGTCTGGGCTCATCATATGTATGTCAGTGGGATGAATCCGTATTTTGGGTTTTTCTTCGCGACGACCACGCTGATTATTGCTGTACCGACGGCGATCAAAGTGTATAACTGGGTGCTGACGTTGTGGAGAGGTAATATTCGCTTAAACGTGCCGATGTTATTTGCTATTGGCTTTATTTTCACTTTTGTTAATGGCGGCTTAACGGGTCTGTTCCTAGGTAATGTAACCATCGATTTGCCGCTTTCAGACACCATGTTTGTGGTGGCCCATTTTCATATGGTGATGGCAGTGTCGCCCATCTTGGTCATATTTGGTGCTATCTATCACTGGTACCCTAAGATTACAGGTCGAATGCTGGATGATGCGCTAGGGAAGTTTCACTTTTGGGTCACCTTTATTGGCTCCTATGCGATTTACTACCCAATGCATTATTTGGGTTTTTTAGGGGTGCCAAGGCGCTATTATTCCATAGAAGGCGCCAGCTTTATTCCAGAATCAGCGGCTAACTTGAATGTGGCTATCTCTATTGCAGCGATTACCGTGGCAGTTGTACAGCTGGTATTTATATACAATTTGTTTGTCAGCTATTTCCACGGAAAAGAAGCCGGCGATAACCCATGGGAAGCAACGACGCTGGAGTGGCAAACCGCAGATACACCACCGAAACACGGCAACTTTGGCGACAACTTACCGTTAGTTTATCGTTGGGCGTACGATTATAGCGTACCCGGTGCTGAGCACGATTTCATACCGCAAAATGTGCCGCCGTCTGGTGCGGCGAAAACGGTTGATGATGAGGAAGAGTCTAAAATATGAATGCAATAGTAAACAAGTGAGCTGAATTATGACAATCACGTTACTTTTTATGGCCGCGTTGATGATTGTTGTTTCGTGGTGGATATTAAAGCAAACAGTCAATACTGAACCGTGGGAAGCTAGCGTAGTGTGCCGTTCACCTGGTGACTTGGGTGGCCGATCATTACCCCAGTCCGATTCGAAATTAGGTTTGTTTGTCTTTCTTGCTGTGGTTACGTCGTTGTTTTCGTTGTTTATCAGTGCTTACATGATGCGCATGGAACTTGGCGATTGGCGTCCTCTGCGCGACCCTGATTTACTTTGGTTTAACACCGCTGGTCTAGTCTTTAGCAGTGTTGCGTTGCAATGGGCGCTAATTGCGGCTAGACGGGGGCAAATGACACGGACGCGCTATGGCATGCTCGCCGCTGGTTTTTTCGCTTTAGCTTTTATGGCTGGTCAATTGGTGGCTTGGCAGCAACTCATTGCCTTAGGCTACTTAGCGCAATCCAACCCAGCCAATGCTTTCTTTTACCTGATTACCGGTCTACACGCCATACACTTATTGGGTGGATTAGTGGTGTGGAGCAGGACGACCTTTAAGTTACTGGCAGGTGCTGAGCTGGCTCGGGTACGTTTGAGCGTCGAATTGTGCGCGCTGTACTGGCATTTTTTGCTGGTGATATGGGGTATTTTATTTAGTTTGTTGCTATTAACTTAGCAGCTAAGGAGATAAATGATGTCGAATGAAACGGTAGTGGATGAAGCGGGACGTCCTATTGAAATAGTCGAAGGATTGCCAGGCGTTGTTGCAGACTGGTCATCTGATCAGCGAGTTTTTAAGCGTGTTCCTTGGGGCAAGGCCATGATGTGGTTTTTTTTGCTCAGTGACACGTTTATTTTTTCGATATTTCTGACCAGCTACATGACAGTGCGGATGACTACTACCGTACCTTGGCCCAACACGAGCGAGGTCTTTGCATTAACCGTTTTTGGTAATCATATACCGCTGATTTTGATTGCTATTATGACGTTTATCCTCATTAGCAGTAGTGGCACGATGGCCATGGCGGTTAAGTTCGGTTACGAGAAAAAACGCAAAATAACTACCTTTCTGATATTGGCGACCGCTTTGTTTGGCGCTTCGTTCGTCGGCATGCAGGTGTTTGAATGGTCGAAACTAATCGTTGAAGAAGGTATACGACCTTGGGGAAATCCCATGGGGGCAGCGCAATTCGGCTCAAGCTTTTTTATGATTACGGGTTTCCATGGATTCCACGTTTCAGTCGGTGTCATTTTACTGCTCATTGTGGCAAGAAAGGTATGGACTGGAGACCTCGAGAACAGGCGACCGGGTTTCTTTACAGGACGAAAAGGCGGCTATGAAATTGTCGAAATCGTAGGTCTGTATTGGCATTTTGTTGACCTTGTATGGGTGTTTATTTTTGCGTTCTTTTATCTTTGGTAGGAGGTTGGTATGAGTGAAGTGACGACAGAAGAGCCGTCACACCCTATTGCTATTTATTTTTGGGTGTGGGGGTTGTTGTTTGTGCTTAGCGCAATGTCTTATATGGTTGACTATGTGCAATTTCAAGGCTATCTCAGGTGGTCTCTGATACTGCTTTTTATGTTCTTAAAAGCGGGGCTTATTATCGCGGTATTTATGCATATGCGCTATGAACGCCTGGCCTTGACGTGCGCAATTTTGATACCAATGGGCTGCTTGCTGGTGCTGATTGGTTTGATGTCGTTTGAAGCCAACCATATCTATGATACAAGAGGCGCCTATCTAGATGCTGCCCCCGGCATTATGCTGGTAGACGAAAGCGAGAAGCTTCACTAGGCGGTAGGTGAGAAACAGGAGGTTTTACGCATTCCTAGTTATATGCGTAGCGCATAGAGCTGAACGGTTATTTGGATTGTCTGTCTAAATTTGTTTTCACTTGTGTTTTTGTGTCGATTTATAGCGCTATAGACACTATATGATGTAAAATTGTCGGCTTCACCACAATAGTAACTTTGAAAAAAAGCACGAGGAAACTGAATGTACACAAAAAGCATGAAAATTGAAGGGTTTGATGATGAACTTTGGGCATCAATTCAGCAAGAAGAGCAACGCCAAGAAGATCATATTGAACTCATTGCGTCTGAAAACTACGCCAGTCCTCGTGTGATGCAGGCGCAAGGTTCTATGCTAACCAATAAGTACGCCGAAGGTTACCCGGGAAAGCGTTACTATGGCGGTTGTGAATATGTTGATATTGCTGAACAGTTAGCGATTGACCGCGTTAAAGAGTTATTTGGTGCGGATTACGCCAACGTTCAACCTCATGCAGGTTCGCAGGCGAATGCAGCAGTCTATTTTGCATTGCTTAAAGCAGGCGATACTATTTTGGGTATGAGCTTGGCACATGGCGGCCATTTAACGCACGGTTCAAAAGTAAATTTCTCCGGCAAGCTGTTTAATGCTGTTCAGTATGGTTTGAATGAGGCGACGGGCGAAGTGGATTATGATCAAATTCAAGCGTTAGCGAACGAGCACAAACCTAAAATGATTGTGGCAGGTTTCTCTGCTTATTCACGCGTGATGGATTGGCAAAAATTCCGTGATATCGCGGATTCAGTTGGCGCGTATTTATTTGTGGATATGGCACATGTTGCCGGTTTAGTGGCAGCGGGCGAATACCCAAGCCCAGTTGGCATTGCTGATGTAACAACATCAACCACACACAAAACATTACGTGGCCCACGTGGCGGTTTGATTTTGGCTAAAGCCAATCCAGAGATTGAGAAAAAATTAAACTCAATGGTATTTCCAGGTACGCAAGGCGGTCCATTAATGCACGTGATTGCAGCTAAAGCCGTGGCATTTAAAGAAGCGCTATCACCAGAATTTACGGTGTACCAAAAGCAAGTAAAAGTTAATGCCAGTGCAATGGCAGATACGTTTATTTCGCGCGGTTACAACATTGTTTCTGGTGGTACAGATAATCACTTGTTCCTCGTTGATTTAATCGACAAAGGTTTAACCGGTAAAGTGGCAGAAGCGGCGTTAGAAGTAGCCAATATCACCACCAATAAAAACTCCGTGCCGAATGATCCGCAATCACCGTTTGTGACCAGCGGTATTCGTTTAGGTGCGCCAGCCATCACAACACGTGGCTTTACCGAGCAAGACAGTAAAGACCTAGCGGGTTGGATGTGCGATATTTTAGATAACGTGGAAAACGAAGTGGTTCAGCAAACCGTTAAGCAAAGCGTGTTGGCTATTTGTAAGCGTTTACCTGTTTACGCGGACTAATATTTAACCGATATGCAATGCCCCTTTTGTAATGACAGTGATACGCGAGTCATCGACTCGCGTCTTGCTGGCGAAGGTGATAGCGTGCGTAGACGACGTGAGTGTTTGGCGTGTAGAGAGCGTTTCACCACGTTTGAAACAGCCGAGCTAAACCTTCCACGAGTGATTAAAAGCGACGGTGTTCGTGAACCATTTTGGGAAGAAAAGCTCAGTTCAG
>DUCA01000035.1:0-2187 GCA_012960055.1 Cycloclasticus sp. | reverse complement strand
TTATTACGTGCATTAGAAAAAAGGCCGGTTAAAAGCGAAGACATTGATGCGGCGATGAGTCGCATTAAGAAAAAACTACTGTCCTTAGGTGAGCGTGAGGTTCTTTCTTTAAAAATTGGTGAACTCGTTATGGAAGAGTTGCAGCAGTTGGATCACGTGGCCTATGTTCGTTTTGCATCAGTATATAAAAGCTTTGAAGATATCAGTGAGTTTAGAGAAGTGATTGATGCGCTAGAGCAAGATGACAAACCTGCGCCGCTGCGGCTAACGTCGGTTTCTGGTAAAAAGTAGCAAAAACGATGACATTCGGGTCAGATGACAAACGTTTTATGGCTCGTGCAATAGAGTTGGCTAAACAAGGCCAATACAGCGCGAAACCAAACCCCTGTGTGGGCTGTGTGATTGTGCAAAACAAGCAAATTGTCGGTGAGGGCTGGCACGAAAAAGCCGGCGAACCTCACGCGGAAGTTCATGCCCTAAAGCAAGCGGGCGAATTGGCTGAAAACGCAACAGCCTACGTCACATTAGAACCCTGTAGTCATCATGGTAGAACACCGCCTTGTGCCAATGCGCTGATTGAAGCGGGTGTGGCAAATGTGGTGGTGGCCATGCAAGACCCCAATCCACTAGTCTCTGGCGAAGGTGTTTCAACCCTGCGCGAAGCGGGCATTGATGTATGCGTTGGCTTGTTTGAAGAGCAAGCAGTCGCCTTAAACAGAACGTTTATTCATAAAATGACGACCGGCAAGCCGTACGTCATGAGCAAAGTTGCGATGAGCCTAGACGGTAAAACAGCCATGGCGTCGGGTGAAAGCCAATGGATAACTGGCGCTACCGCACGAGAAGACGTACACCGTTTACGAGCCCAAAGTGATGTAGTGCTGACAGGTGTCGGGACGATTCTTGCCGATAATCCAAAATTAACCGCGCGAGATGGCTTAGGTGGTTTTCCGGTACGCCAGCCTCGAATTGTGGTGTTGGATTCGCAATTAAAAACCCCGCCGGACGCGGTTGTTTTAACGAATGATGCGAATACGACCATTTTAACCTGCAGCGATAATGAACAAGCAAAACAGGCGCTGATAGAGGCCGGTTGTCACGTGGAAGTGGTCGCTGCTGATGCAAATGGTCAAGTCGATTTGCAGGCGGTTCAGGCTTGGCTAAATGAGCCGTCCATTAATAGCGTGATGATTGAAGCCGGTGCGTTGTTAAACGGCGCGTGTTTGCAGGCCGGTATTGTTGATGAATTAATTGTGTACATGGCGCCCAGTGCTTTAGGTGACGATGCTCGTGGAGCGTTTTCAATGCCAACGGTGACGCAACTGTCTGATCAAGTTCAATTAACGTATTCGCAAATGGAAACCTTGGGTGACGATATCAAACTAACGTACGTGGTTAAAAGAGAGCAATAAATGTTTACAGGCATCATAGAAGCCATTGGCGAGATTAAACGGGTTGAACAACAGCAGGGTGATGTTCGATTAACCATATCAACGAAAGGCCTGGACTTGAGTGATGCCAAATTGGGCGATAGCATCGCGGTGAACGGTGTTTGCTTAACCGCGATTGAATTAACGCCGGGGCAATTTGTAGCCGACGTGTCGAATGAAACCTTGTCGGCAACGACAATGGGCAATATTAAAGCCGCTTCAGCCGTTAATTTAGAGTGTGCTTTACAAGCGCAAACGCGATTGGGCGGTCATATGGTCAGTGGTCATGTGGATGGTGTCGCTCAAATTACCGAGCGTAAAGCCGATGCACGATCAGTTCGTTTTACCTTTGCCATGCCCAAAGAACTGGCGCGATACGTAGCGCAAAAAAGCTCCGTTTGTATCGATGGCATCAGCCTGACGGTGAACACCGTCGATGAGTCGTCGTTTTCGGTGAATATTGTTCCGCACACACTTGAAGTGACAACCTTAGGTAATCGTAAAGTAGGTGATGCAGTGAACCTTGAGGTGGACGTGATTGCGCGCTATTTAGAGCGTTTGATGATGGGCAGTTCGCAAACTAATGAGGTTGTCGATTACAAAGAGCTCCTTGGTGAAAGCGGCTTTTTACCCAAAGGGCATTAGTCTCGTTGAATCAGATTAAAAAACAGCGGATTCATTCGGCTACTTAAATAATCAAAAAGATAGTTCAGCGAATCGGCTACAATACGCGCGAATTCAGTACAAAAAGAGACTA
>DUCA01000034.1:1334-7096 GCA_012960055.1 Cycloclasticus sp. | reverse complement strand
CTATCCACCCTAAAAACATGGTCTGGCACTCAATTACTGCAACACTTCAATTTCCCCGTGTTGATTATGTGGGGCGAGCTCGATACCGTGATTCCGCTACAAGCACTTAAAAACATGCAACAAGGCATTAAGAATTGCAGATTTCACACGTTCCGACACATAGGTCATGCACCACAACTCGAACACCCCAAGGCTTTTAATACGCTATTAACCGCGTTCATACACGGCAACGACATAGTGCCCGCCACCGAGACTAGCCAAGGTGACAAACCGCCCAGCCTACTAAAGCAACTAAAATCAAAACTGAGACTCCTTTTAAAATAAAAAGGCTACGCTTACCTAATGAACTACGGCCTAAAAATCATCTTTTTACTGTTTGGGTCGCCTTACCAGCTTCTTGCCAGTACGAAAGCCATTCAGAAAAAGTATGCACTCATGACGAAGCGTGCTTGCTCGCTATTTTGAAGAGCTGATTAATAAAAGCCTTACTTGGCGAAACATTAGCTGGCTTAAACAACACGCCGACTTACCTATCTATTTAAAAGGTATATTGCACCCAAAAGATGCACAGCTGGCTATCGAACACGGTGTCGATGGCATCATTGTCTCTAATCACGGCGGGCAGCAATTAGACGGCTCTATTGCCAGCATCAATGCCTTATCGGCCATCAGCAAAGTAGTCAACAAGCAAATCCCCATCATCCTAGACGGCGATATCCGCAGAGGCAACGATATTCTTAAAGCTCTGGCGCTTGGCACTCAATGCGTCGGTATTGGCCGCCCCGTTATTTGGGGACTAAGTCACTCAGGGCAGCACGGCGTTGAAAACATCTTAAATATTCTTCAGTCCGAATTAAAACTCGCGATGGCCTTAGCCAGCTGCGCCAACATATCAGAGATTAGCGCAGACCTAATTACCGAGCTATAAGGCGTTAGCCTTGTCTCTTAGCACGAATTTTTGGACTTTACCCGTTGATGTTTTAGGCAAATCACCAAACACAACGCGCTTAGGCGCTTTGTAATGCGCTAAATTATCGCGACAAAAGGCGATGATTTCTTTTTCTGTCGCCTCTTCCCCTTCTTTCAAGGTAACGAATGCGCAGGGCTTTTCACCCCACACCTCATCATGCTTTGCTACAACCGCCGCTTCCATAATGGCACAGTGCCGGTATAAGACCGACTCCACTTCCAAGGTGGAAATATTTTCACCACCCGAAATAATAATATCTTTCGAACGATCTTTAATCTCGATATAACCATTTTCATGCCAAACAGCTAAATCACCCGAATGAAACCAGCCCCCTTTAAACGACTCTTCAGTGGTTCTTGGGTTTTTCAAATAGCCTTTCATCACATTATTACCGCGCATGAAAATCTCTCCCATGCTTACACCATCTTTTGGCATTGGCTCAAGTGTATCAGGGTCCGCCACCATCAGGTCTTCCAACATCGCACTGCGGACACCTTGCCTTGCTCTTAACGTCGCCTGCTCATCAGCCGGCAACTCGTCCCATTCATCATGCCATGCACATACGGTACAAGGGCCATATGTTTCCGTCAGGCCGTACACATGCGTGATATCAAACCCCATTTCTTCCATGCTCTGTATAACTGCAGCTGGCGGTGCAGCACCGGCTGTCATCACTTTTACTTTATGATTAATACCCTCTTTATGCTTCTCGGGTGTATTGATTAACATTGTCAACACAGTCGGGGCGCCGCAAAAATGATCAACCTTCTCAGATTTAATTAACTTATAAATTGTTTTAGGTAACACCGAGCGTAAGCACACATTCGTGCCTGCTGACGCTGCAAGGCTCCAAGGGAAACACCAGCCGTTACAATGAAACATCGGCAGCGTCCAAAGGTACACTGGGTGATTCCCCATGTCCCACGTAATGACATTACTGACTGCATTTAAATAAGCACCTCTATGATGATACACAACACCTTTCGGATTACCTGTTGTACCTGATGTGTAATTTAAAGTAATCGCATCCCACTCATCAGCTGGCAAACCCCACTTAAACCCCTCGTCACCTTCACTGATTAAGTGTTCGTATTCAATTTCACCAATTAAATTCTTGCTGCTAAAAATAGCATCTTCAACATCAACAACAAAAGGCTCTACTTCTGCTTCCTTTATCGCCACCCCCATAACCGCAGCAAATTCACTATCAATAAATACCGCCTTACTCTCAGCATGATCAAGTTGAAACGCAACCGACTCAGCATCTAAACGCGTATTAATTGAGTGCAACACAGCACCCAGCATCGGTACAGCAAAGTGCAACTCAAACATCGCGGGGATATTCGGTAGCATTGCAGACACCGTATCTCCCTTACCAATGCCTTGGGCTGAAAGAGCTGCAGCCAACTTAACGCAACGCTGATACGTTTCACGCCAAGTAATTCGCTGTTCACCGTGAATACAGGCGATTTTATTTGGATAAACATCCGCTGAACGCTTAAGAAACGTTAACGGAGAAAGAGACACATAATTTGCAGGATTTTTATCCAGTGACATATCAAAAAGGTTCATTACCACTCGCTTATTGTATATTTGTTTTTCTAGAGGTCTCTAGCATATCGCAGTAAGCGCCGGTAAGGCGAGGCTAAAATTAGCGAAATAACGCTATTTACTGGAGTAAATGGGCATTTTGAGCTGATTTTAACGACGCATTGTTAAGCGCTGTCGTTGTGCTAAAGTCTTCTCTAAATATTAACACGCACATAGACGGTAGCACACATGAAAAAGCCCACTTTAAAAGTGGGCTTTTTCAGCTTTCGTTGAATGCGTCATCGATGCGACTAGATGATTAAATCCTCACTCGGCTCCATCACACAATCGCTACCCGCCATCACAACAGGCGCTAAACCATGGACACGTGGCAATAATTTAGTTGCAAAGAATTTTGCCGTCGCTAATTTACCTTGATAAAAGACCCCTTCATTTGCCGCTGCAACTTTAGCCGCACGCAACCAGTAATAGCCAAGTGTTACCAAGCCAAACATCTGCAAATAATCCACGGCTGCAGCCGCCGAATCATTTGGATTGCTTATTTTAGACTCCATCAACCAATCGGTTGTTTTTCCAAGCGCTGACAAAGCTGACTCGAGAGGATCAGCAATAAAACTTAACTCACTGCCCGTTGACTCTATTTCCGCCAACACATCTGCAAAAAAGTCTTTGGGTAATCGACCGTCGTTCATTGACAGTTTTCGACCAATTAAATCCATCGCCTGAATGCCATTCGTGCCTTCGTATATGCAGAAAATTTTACTATCGCGAAGATTTTGCTCCATGCCATTTTCTTTAATATAACCATGGCCACCATATACTTGCACGCCCAGCCCGGTTACCTCAACACCCACATCGGTAATAAATGCCTTACAAATTGGTGTCATTAAATCCACACGTGCCTTAGATACCGCTCTAACAGCGTCATCTAAATGATTTTCTGACAAATCAACATGCTTAGCCGTGTCATAAGCCATCATCCGACAACCTTCTGTCAACGCTTTCATGGTCAACAACATACGGCGCACGTCTGGGTGCACAATGATGGTGTCGCTATCAAATGAAGATTCTGCTTTACGGGTTAATGGACGACCCTGTTTACGCTCTTTAGCGTAGTTAATTGCATTTTGAGTGGCTCGCTCAGCCACACCCAGACCTTGTAAACCGACCATCAAACGGGCCGCATTCATCATCACAAACATGTTTTGGATGCCTTTATTCAACTCGCCGACTAGGTAGCCTTTCGCATCATTGAAGTTCAACACGCAGGTACATGAACCATGAATGCCCATTTTTTCTTCAATGCTTGGGCAAACAATTGTATTTCGATCGCCTAAAGAGCCGTCATCGTTAACCATGTATTTCGGCACAATAAACATACTGATGCCGCGAATTCCTTCCGGCGCACCCGGTGCTCTTGCCAACACTAGGTGAAGAATGTTATCGGTTAAATCATGCTCACCTGCAGTGATGAATATTTTACTGCCTTCAATTAAATAACTGCCGTCATCTTGCGGAGTTGCTTTGCTTCTAACCTGACCCAAATCACTACCGGCTCCAGGCTCTGTTAAACACATGGTGCCGCTCCAATCACCCAAGCTTAAATGACTCATGTACATGTCTTTTTGCTCTTGTGTACCGTGCGCTTTCAACGCTTCATACGCGCCATTACTTAAACCCGGGTACAGTGAAAATGCAGCATTAGCGCCAGACAACATATCTGTCACCGCCGTTGCCAAGGCATATGGAAGGCCTTGGCCATCATACTCAATATCTTTGTCTAAACCAATCCAACCGCTTTGCGCATAAGCAGCATAGGCTTCTTTAAATCCATCAGGTGTGGTCACTTCGCCATTGCTTAACGTCGCACCTTGTGCATCACCTGATTCATTTAACACACCAATCGTGCCATCAATTTGCTTTGCCGCTTCCTCAAGTACACCCGATACGATGTCTGACGTTGCGTCTTCAAATTTCTCAATTTGAGTTAACGAATCAACGTTAATGATTTCATTTAAAACAAACTCCATATCCCGTACAGGAGATTTATACGTTGCCATGCTTTTCCCTTTATTTATCCATTTTTAATGACGCAAACTATAGCAGACTATTTTCTAATCATCATTAGAAAATAGTCTGATGACATAAAAAAGCCGGCAAACGCCGGCTTTTTAGACTATTTTTTAGCTTAGCTCTTATGAAGTTTAAATACCCATAATGAACCACCTTGGTTAAGTGTTTTGATGCGTTTAGCAACTTCACCGCCCCATAATGGAACAGCGCCACCCCAACCAGAAGGAACAGCAACATATTGCTCGCCATCCATCTCCCAAGTAACAGGAATACCAACAATGCCTGAACCTGTTTGGAATCTCCAAAGTACTTCACCCGTTTTAGCATCTAACGCGTTCAAGTAACCTTCTGGTGTTCCAAAGAATACCAAGTTACCACCCGTTGTTAGCACGCCACCCCAAAGTGGAGCGTTGTTTTTATACTCCCAAATCCACTTGCCTGTTTTAGGGTCAATCGCACGAAGGGCGCCAATGTACTCTTCATACAATGGTTGAATTGTGAAACCGGCACCTAAGTAAGCAGCCCCTTTTTTGTAGGTAATAGCTTCATTCCAAAGATCCATACCCCATTCGTTTGAAGGAACGTAAAACAATTCTGTTTTAGGGCTGTAAGCCATCGGCATCCAGTTTTTGCCACCTAGGAAAGAAGGAACAGCAAATGTTGATGTGCCTTTTTTACCGTCAGCTGAATCAGCAGGATTTCCTGGACGAGCGTGAGCTGTTTCAATTGGACGACCTGTTTTCATATCAACACCCGTTGTCCACTCTTGACGAGTAACAAATGGGTTAGCTGAAATCAATTTACCGTTTGTACGGTTAATCACATAGAAGAAACCATTTCTATCCGCTTTCGCGCCAGCTTTGATAACTTCGCCGTCTTTTTTAAGGTCAAACGAAATCAGTTCGTTCACACCATCAAAATCCCAACCTTCATTAGGTGTTGATTGATAGTGCCAAACCATTTTGCCTGTATCAGGGTCAATCGCTACTGTTGATGCAGCATAAAGGTTGTCACCAGGGCGTAAATGAGAGTTCCAAGGCGCAGGGTTGCCTGTACCAAAGAACAACAAATCAACTTCATGATCGTATGTGCCGCCTAACCAAGTAGCCGCGCCACCTGTTTTCCACATATCACCCGGCCATGTTGCACCACGTGTACCTGTAATACC
>DUCA01000034.1:0-1299 GCA_012960055.1 Cycloclasticus sp. | reverse complement strand
TTTTTCTTTTTAACAGCTGGTCCATACTTGTAGCCCATATGGCCTTCAATAACAGGACGAATCCAAACTAAAGCACCTGTTAAAGCATCACGTGCTTCAACACGACCAACAACACCAAACTCACCACCTGAAACACCGGTGATAACTTTGCCTTTAACAATGATTGGAGCAGCCGTTAACGAGTAACCCGCTTTGTAATCATCTACTTTAGCTTTCCAAACAACTTTGCCAGTTTCTTGGCTTAAAGCAACAATCTTCGCATCCAATGTGCCGAAGATAACCAAGTCGCCGTAAAGTGCAGCACCACGGTTAATAACGTCACAACAAGGAAGAATGCCGTCTGGAAGACGGTGGTTGTATTCCCAAAGCTCCTGACCTGTTCTTGCATCAATTGCAAATAAACGAGAGTATGAAGCGGTTACAAAAATACGGCCGTTATAAATAACAGGCTGCGCTTCTTGTCCACGTTGTTTTTCACCACCAAAAGAAAAAGACCACGCTGGTACTAAATCTTTTACAGTATCGCCGTTGATTTTATCAAGCGGGCTATAACGCTGTGCTTGTAAACCAATACCATAAGAAACAACATTTTCTGTGTTTGCTGCATCGTTAAGAATATCTTCATCCGTCACGCCAGCACTTGCTGCACCCATTGTTAGTACAGTACTTGCAAGACAGATCTTAATGACTGCCTTTAATCTGCGTAGCTCCATTTAAAACTCCTCGTTTATTCTTTTGTTTAAGAAACCTTGATTAGTTGTTCCAAAATTAACTTATAATCAATTTTTAATTTGAAACACTAGCCGTTGAGTTTACCATAAAGTTTCCTTCACACAATACCTTTGGAACAACATGAGCGCACTTCATTATCAAGACCTCGGCGACGGCATTAGTTGCATTGACACACAATACATCCGTAGCGGCTTAGCCAGCTGCTACCTCATTGAGCAAAATGGTCACGCGGCGTTTATTGACGTTGGCACCTGTTATACAACACCGCTATTACTGGCCTTATTGGAGGAAAAAAATATCCCCCTAAGCAATGTGGATTACATTATTCCAACACATGTCCATCTCGACCATGCCGGCGGCGCGGGCAGTTTAATGCAACAAGCGCCTAACGCACAACTGATCATTCACCCACGTGGCGCGCGCCACATGATTGATCCTAGCCGGTTACAAGCAGGCGCATCCGCCGTGTATGGCGAAGCTGAATTCAAAAAACATTATGGCGATTTAGTCCCTATAGATAAGAAGCGGGTTACCGAAGCCCCCGACGGCTTTAGCGTTAACTTCCAA
>DUCA01000033.1 GCA_012960055.1 Cycloclasticus sp. | reverse complement strand
CATTGGTGCTGGAATTGGTGGCGTGGCTCTCGGGGTGGCTTGTTTGCACCGCGGCATTCCCTTCACTCTTTATGAACGCGATAGTGGCTTCGATGCACGTTCTCAGGGCTATGGTCTCACGCTGCAACAAGCCAGTAGAGCTATCGAGGGACTGGGGGTTTTCTCGTTAGATGAAGGTGTGATTTCAACCCGGCATGTGGTCCATACGACCGATGGAAAAGTGATCGCTGAATGGGGCGTCAGAAAGTGGCTGCCCTCAGATGCTAAAACGGCACCGAAGCGCACGAATGTGCATATCGCTAGGCAGTCATTACGCTTAGCTTTACTTGAGCAACTAGGCGGACATGAAGCGGTGCATTGGGGGCATCAGTTGGTGGGTTTTAAAGAAGGTGAAGGTGTCGACTTGAGCTTTCAAGTAGAGGGTGAGATTAAGAGCGCCCATGCGGACCTTGTGGTGGGGGCGGATGGCATTCGTAGTTCAGTGCGGAGGTTGTTGATTGGTGAGGAGGCTTCTCCATTATGTTACTTAGGTTGTATTGTGATTTTGGGGATTTGTCCTTTGGAAGATATCAAAGGTATTGACCGTTCTTTATTGGACTCTGCCACGGTATTCCAAACCGCCAATGGCAATGAGCGGATTTACATGATGCCTTATTCGTCAAACTCGGTGATGTGGCAGCTTAGCTTCCCCATGCCAGAAAAAGAAGCGAAGGCATTGAGTGCTCAAGGACCTCAAGCGCTTAAGGAAGAAGCGTGTCGACGATGCCAGTGGCACGACCCCATTCCTCAAGTTTTAGCGGCGACGATGGAAGCTCAGGTATCGGGCTACCCTGTGTATGACCGAGCACTACTCGAGCCAGAATTGTTGGAGAAAGGCGCTCAAGTGACCCTGATCGGAGATGCGGCTCATCCGATGAGTCCGTTCAAAGGACAGGGAGCGAATCAAGCGCTTCTAGATGCGCTGGCGCTGGCTCGGGGGATCAAAAAAGGCTGTAGACCCATGCCCCAATGGAGGGAAGCAGGCGTGAGAAAAAGTGTGTTAACTGAATTTGAATCAGAAATGCTGGAGCGCAGTGCTACAAAAGTGAAGGACTCAGCAGAGGCTGCACAGTTCCTGCATTCCGACATCGTGCTTTATGAGGGCGACGAACCTAGAGGACGGTGCCTAAAGAGAAAAGGTGAAAATGAAAAAAAATAAAGATCAACATAACATGACGCCGTACCGGAACTTAGGCCTTCAGGCCAACCTGTGATTGCCAGCAGGGCTTTGTTTGTTGTAGGTTCGACCTAAAAGCTTGGGGCTTGCGCCTATAATCAGGTGCTCGTCCAAGATTTTGTGTACACTTCTAATTTAGCGTGTGACACTATTTTTAAATAGTCCGCACCCCCAATTCCATGAGAGGCACCCTATCTTAAATCCCGAAAAAACACGCGTTCCGCGAGCCCTAATCGTCGCTGTGCAATTAGACAACATCAGCGATGTTGAATTCGAGTCGTCGTTGGCTGAGTTAGGTGACCTTGCAAAGACCTTAGGGCTGGAGGTGGTCGGTCAGTTTACCCAAAAGCGCTCATCTTTCGATTCTACGGCGTATATGGGCGTCGGCAAACGGGAGGAGATACGGCAATTCTTAGAGAGCGAACAATCCGACTCAGATACGTTGGAACGGGGGGATCCGCAAAAAACCAAGAATCACGTAGAATTTATTTTGGTCGATCATGAAATTTCGCCGTCTCAAGCGCTCAACCTGGAAAATGAAGTCGGTTGCGAGGTGATGGATCGAACGGTAGTCATCCTCGAGATTTTTCATCGCAATGCCCGCTCACACGCCGCACGGGTGCAAGTTGAGATTGCGCGCCTGAGCTATATGGCACCGCGCCTACGTGAAGCGGCCAAGCGCGCCGGACCGTTAGGGCGACAGCGCAGCGGCACCGGAGGGCGCGGCACAGGTCAGTCACGCAGCCAAGTAGATAGCCAAAAAGTTCGTGATCGTATTGCTGAGCTGCAAAAAGAAATTGATGTCATGGAGGCTAGTCGCGATACCCAGCGATCACAACGCCAGGGGCAACCGCTGGTGGCACTGGTAGGTTATACCAACGCGGGGAAATCCACCTTGATGCGCGCATTGACTGGCACAGACGCGCTAGTGGCCAACAAATTGTTTGCCACGCTAGACACCAAGGTGCGCACCTTGCATCCAGAAAGTGTGCCACGGGTATTGGTGAGTGACACGGTTGGTTTTATCAAAAATTTACCCCATGGGCTGGTCGCCTCGTTCAAATCAACGTTGGACGAAGCCCTTAGCGCATCGTTGTTGCTACACGTTATTGACGCTGGCGATCCCGGACTTGAGATGCAGATTGAAGTGACCGATAAAGTATTGGCCGAAATTGGTGCTGATAGTGTGCCACGCATTCGGGTGTTCAATAAAATTGACTATCTGAACGATGCTGTCGCACAAACAGAGCGTATCGCAGAACTGCAAGCAAAGTATCCCGGCTGCCTTGTTCTTAGCGCGCGCCGTAAGGACGATATAACAAAGTTGCATCAGGCGATTGTGCACGTTTATCAACAGCAGCTGGTTGAGTCCGAGATCTTTTTGCCTTGGTCGGCGCAGGGATTACGTGGCGAGATCTTTGCCTCCTGCGAAGTGCTTGAAGAACGCGCTGATGCCGCAGGGGCATTTTTTCGCTTCCGCGCTACACCTGATGTGGTCGCTAGGCTGAGTGAACTATCAGACAAATAGTGACCTTTATGCCGTACGCTACCTAACAAACGATAATATTATTTATGTTTTAAGTGCCTGGCACGGAAAGGAAAATGAACGGAATTCATAATAATCACAGCAAAATCATTCCTAAAACAGAACACTAGCCTTTTATCCAAGATAAAAGGCTAAAAATACCGCTTTATTGTCTAATGAATCCCGTTTTAATAACTATAGCCCTTGGCTATATTGAGCCATAGTGGACAGTGGCACCATCTGATTAAGCTGTTCCTTTGCGCTGTTTTGCCCGCTTATTATTTGTTCAAAGTATTCTATGAGTTGCGCTTTATTCTGCTCTGCTTTTGACCCTGCGCCGATGTTGGTTAGGTCTATAAAGAATTCATCAAACATGTCAGATAAGTCATTGACGACATCCAAGTTCAAAAACTGCTCATCGTTATAAATGCTTGGATAGCCGCCTTTTTGCTTATCAATGGCAAATGAAACGCCTTTTACATTGGTAATGGTGGTTGCCTTTTGGCACTTGAGCATACAGCCATCTTCTATACTCGGTTTCTTACAACCCACGGTTTGTTGGAAAAAGCATTGTCGACTGGTCATCATTAAAATGGGGTGATAAATGCTGTATAGCAATTTGAAGTTTTTGGGTCGCGCAATGTTTTTTATCTGCATCCGGTTAATTTCGTTAGAAATAAATGCACCGGAACAATTAAGTCCTTCTTGTAGCGTTAGCAAGGCGTAAGAATTGGTGGTATTTAAAAACGGCCCTGCTATCCAATCTATCTGCATTTCAAAGGCTTTATGGGCGATGCCGGTATTGTTGCTAACAATACGCTTGGGCTTTACTTGCTCAAGCACTTTAACCGCTTCTAAATAATCTTTACCGATAAGCACGGCTGGAAACCAAGGGATTAAACGCGGATTCTTTAGCAGCAGATCGATGTATTTAGTACATCCTTTTTTGAAGCTTTCGGGTAATTTGAAGTAGGTATCGGCATCCGTCACATCACACAAATACAGGTCTTTTTCATCCGCTATTAGAATGGACATAGACGGCTGATTAGCAGCATACTTTTTGGGATGATTGACCAGCGCTGGAACGTCCACGTTAGCCACGACGTCGGTAGAGTCATTGAGTATGAAGGCTGCTTTGTTTTTTATTTGAGCCAGTTCTTTAAAGGGCAAACTTAGGTTGTCTGCCAAGTCGTCAAAATTAACCGACTCCATCGTGTATCGTGCATTATTAAACCCTTTAAAACGTTTTTTTATTGCCGCTGGGTCAAGCGTTGATTGCGTTGCCTTTTTTAAAGGCTCATTGGATTCAATCACATAAGTAGCATCTAACCCGTTGCCGCCTGTTACTTGCAGAGTGAATACTAAGGGCTCATTAAGTTGACCTGAAAAACTCAGCGTTAGCTTTTGCTTGGCAATGCTTAAGTCTTGAATTTTGTCGGCTAATTCATCACCAAGTGTATTTCTTTCATCATAAAGGCTCTGCTTTGCCTTTTGAATTTGCGGGATAGAGACGGCTTGGCTTTTCGTTACCGCGTGTTCAATACTATGGTCGCGAGGGTTATCAATAAACATATCTTTCGTTAGATTACCCTTTAAAAATGAATTGGTAAAATCACGGTTAAAGACCTTATGTAGATTTGAATCGTCCGCCAATAACTGGCCTGTTTTTTCAAATTTATCCATCTGCTTTCGCCAACTGTCTACGACGGTATAAACGTAATGCGCCCCTTTAATGCGCCCTTCTATCTTGAGTGAGTCTACACCGGCATCCAGCAGTTCAGGCAAATCAAAATAGGCAGAGTTATCCTTCAAATTTAGCGGGAATTTATTTCCCGTTGCGGTGGTTTCATATTCATCACGGCACGCTTGGCTGCAACGGCCACGGTTGCCCGAATTGCCCACACTAACGGAACTGGAATAACATTGACCAGAAAACGCGATGCACAACGCCCCGTGCACAAACACTTCTGTCAACACATCATGATCATGCGCGAAGCTTGTTAGCGTTTTTACTTCTTGCAAATTCAACTCGCGCGATAAATTAACACGGGATGCGCCAATTCTTGCAAGAAATTGTATTTGCCCCTCATTATGCGTTGTTAGCTGAGTGGAGGCGTGTATATCGAGTGTGGGGAAATATTTTTTAACGAGGTTAAACACACCCAGGTCTTGAACGATAATGCCATCCAAATTGATGTTAACCAGTTTGTTTAACAGTTTTATTAACGACGGCATTTCTTGCTCAAGAATCACCACATTGAGCGTTAAAAATACGTCGCAATCCTGCTGATGCGCCAACCGTACAACGCCGCATAAATCATCAAAGGAAAGGTTCGTGGCGCGGTTACGTGCATTAAACATATCTAAGCCGCAATACACGGCATTCGCACCCGCAACAATGGCGGCCTTAATCGCCTCCACATTACCACCTGGGGCCAACAATTCAACTCTATTATTCATCATTTATTTAATACGGTCGTAAGCAACATTAAACCGTCATTTTACTGTATTCAAAATGAAGAACTCGGGTCAAGCTCGATTTAATTTGTACGGATATCAAGCTGGCAAGAAGAAGGGGCGCCTTACTTTAACTATGTTACGCCGCTTGTTTTGCCTAAAATACTCCACCTAACCGCCTAAACCTTTACTTACGACTCTCTTAGCGGCCTTTGCTGCTATATATTGCATGCGTGCTGACAGGTATAATATACCCCCCCCCTTCACTGAATATTAGTATGAATAATGAGATCGATTACAAGAATAGCCCACTACATGGCCTTAGTTTAAAAAACTTATTGATTGAGATAGTAGACCACTACGGTTTTGAAATTCTCTTTGCCTATTTAAACATCAACTGCTTTAAGACCAATCCGAGTATAGCGTCTAGTGTTAAGTTTCTTAAAAAGACTACGTGGGCATGTGAAAAGGTTGAAGCTTTCTATTTGTATGAGTTCAAAAACTTGCCTAAGGTGTCTTCCGAACAATTTTCATTGTCGCCTAGGGATCGAATTATTCCTGAAGGTCAAACGCCGGGCGAACCTGCTGAGTTAAGTTTGGGAAATGCTGAGAAATTGCGTGAAAAACGTGTAACGAAAGCCGCTGCATATAATCAAGGTAGGCACGCGGACAACCGGAATAATAATCATTACGCAAAGAGTGAGCACGAATTGTTGGGGTCTGCAGATTCATCTGCTGAGGAGCATGAAGACCCTTGGGCAAAATGGAGATAAAACCGAGTTGTGGAATTAAACTGGGACAGCCCCCTATAATTAAAAGGCACGCTGCCCTTTAATTAAGCCCAAAACGACTACCCTGCTCCCCCTAACTACCTAAGCCTTTGTTCACGGCTTTGTTGCTGCCTTGTCCTTTGCTCATAGTGAATTCGATCAAGCTGCCATTTATGCCAATAAGAATTGGCAAGAAATTGCTGCAAACGTGGGCGCTTGATTTATCTCCGGCGACGTTAAATATTTTGAGTCCTATGCTAATGCGATAGACTGTTGGATGAATAAATCGTCATTCCTCTAACCAAACGCGCGTTCGAGCAATGGCTTTTTGCCAACGGTTAAAACGTTTGCCCATCATAACTCGCCTGCTTTGGTGTTTTCAACCTGCCACTTGAACTGTCATTTGACATAAGTTTGTTACCTATGTCGATGACTTCATTGACTAAATCATCCGCATGATGCCAATCCGTTCTGGCACCTAAAAAACACGGTCTAATCACAAACTTATCACCCGCCATCGTGGTACTGGGGATATTCCCGCCGTGTTTCATCAATTGCCGGTGAATTTGTTTATTAAGCGCATTTAAATCGTCAGCCTTTTCGTGCACGTAACGGAAGCAACAAATAGATAGCGTCGGCTCTAATGCAAGCTCTAAATGCGGGTGTTGTTTAGCCTGCTCAGCCACTCGCCTAGTCATTTCATTATGCCGACAAATACGCGCCTTCACCCCCTCAACGCCTATTTCACGAATCAGCGCCCATACAATCGTGCCCCGTGTGGGAGCAGATAGCTCGACACCTAAATCATGGTAAGCAAAACCCACTGAATCCATTGAGTTTTTAATCTCTTCTTCAGCCATTGTTGAGTTTTTAAGGTAGACCGCATCGCCTTGCGTAAAGGTATTACGCAGTGACGCGTGGTCGCGCACAAAGGTTGCTCCAATACCGACAGCGCACCCAGCCACTTATGCGCATCCACCGTAATAGAATCGGCCAATGCTATGCCTTGATATAAATTATTTTCTTGGGATCCAAGGTGCCGGGCAAGCCATACGCACCGTCTATGTGGAACCAAATATTATATTCACGCGCAATTTCACCGATGATTTGTAAGGGGTCAATTGAGCCGGTCTTAGTACTACCGGCATTGGCGACAATTGCCACTGGCAGCGCATCCAATGCTCTATCGGCTTGCAGCTGTTTCCTCAAAGCA
>DUCA01000032.1 GCA_012960055.1 Cycloclasticus sp. | reverse complement strand
TACAGTGGTCATGGTTTCTCTAAGATGCACTTCAAATTTCACGGCCTAGACACAAAAGGCTTTAATCAATGGGTTGAGAAAGTTCGTTCACCCAAAAATCAAAAGCTTGGCAGTGAAGCCTTTTTAGAATTAGAAAAGAAAACTATAGGCCATCGCGTTACCTATTATGGTGGCGTCGAAGACAACCTTTACCACAAGATTTTAAACCTTTGTGTTACCCCTAATACAATCTGTATGGACGAAATGATGCATCAGGATAAACACCGGGCTAAACAGGCAGTCAAACACAAGGAAAGCTAAACGAGCATGTCAAAAGATTACGAAGCTATTTACGCCGACGACCGCTGGTCCCCAGTATTCGGCAAACTGTCTTGGGACGTTATCCCTTACTATGAACCCATTCTTCTAGCGACATTTATAGCCGTTGTTATCGGCGGTGGCGCGCTGGTTGGCTTCATTACCTATAAGAAAGCGTGGTCTTACTTGTGGACCGAATGGCTTACCAGCATTGATCACAAGAAAATTGGCATTATGTACATCATTCTCGGCCTCGTTATGTTGATACGTGGTTTTGCAGATGCCATATTAATGCGTGTGCACCAATCCATGACATCCAGTGGTGGCGAAGGGTTTTTAGATGCCCACCATTACGATCAAATCTTTACCGCGCACGGCATGATCATGATTTTCTTTGTTGCCATGCCCTTTGTTACTGGGTTGATGAACTACGTTACCCCACTACAAATTGGCGCACGCGATGTAGCCTTCCCTTTCCTAAATAACTTCAGCTTTTGGATGACCGTTGGCGGAGCCATATTAGTTAACATTTCATTATTCATTGGTGAATTTGGCCAAACCGGCTGGCTAGCCTACCCGCCTTTATCAGGCATTCAGTTCAGCCCCAGTGTGGGCGTTGATTACTATATTTGGGCCTTACAGATTGCGGGAATCGGCACAACACTGTCTGGCATCAACCTATTGGTTACCATTGTTAAAATGCGCGCGCCCGGCATGACGTACATGAAATTACCCGTATTTACTTGGACCGCATTATCAACTAACGTGCTCATCGTTGCATCATTCCCTGTGTTGACCGCTGTTCTTGGGCTATTAACACTTGATCGCTATTTCGGCACTCATTTCTTCACCAACGACCTTGGCGGCAACGCCATGTTATACATCAATCTAATTTGGATCTGGGGTCACCCAGAAGTATATATATTAATCCTGCCTCTTTTCGGCGTCTTTTCTGAAGTCGTTGCTGTACATTGTCGAAAACAGATTTTTGGTTATGACTCAATGGTTTACGCTATCGTGGTTATCATGATTTTGTCCTATATCGTTTGGTTGCACCACTTTTTCACGATGGGGTCGGGGGCCAGTGTTAACGCCTTTTTCGGTATAACGACGATGATTATATCGATCCCAACGGGCGCCAAGATTTTCAACTGGTTATTCACCATGTACAAAGGGCGCATTACCTATGAGCTACCGATGATGTGGACCATTGCGTTCATCATCACCTTTGTCATTGGTGGCATGACGGGTGTACTCCTTGCGGTACCACCAGCCGATTTTGTACTGCATAACAGCTTATTTTTGATTGCGCATTTCCACAATGTGATTATTGGCGGTGTGGTATTTGGTATATTTGCCGGCATTAACTTCTGGTTCCCTAAAGCATTTGGTTATCGCTTGGATAAATTCTGGGGCCAGGTCTCTTTTTGGGGCTGGGTAATAGGCTTCTACCTTGCATTTATGCCTTTATACGCATTGGGTCTGATGGGCGTTACGCGTCGTTTAAGTGAATTCCCAGACACCACTCTGAGCGGGTATTTCAACACCGCTTCAATTGGCGCTGTTTTCATCACAGTCGGTATCATTGCTTTCTTCATACAGCTTTACGTCAGTTATCAAAAACGCGAAGAATTACGCGACGATAACGGCGACACTTGGAATGGTGACGGCCGTACGCTCGAATGGTCAACATCGTCTCCCCCACCGCAATACAATTTCGCGTTCACCCCTCGTGTACACAATTTTGATACCTGGTGGGATATGAAGCAACATGGTTATAAGCGACCTACTGATGGCTTTAAGGCGATTCATATGCCTAAAAATACTGGCGCTGGCATCATCATTGCGATGTTATCCACCATCATGGCGTTTGCCTTAATTTGGCATATCTGGTGGCTTGCCGGCGCATCTTTCTTTGCCGTCATTATGGCCAGCATCATCCACACGTTTAATTACGACCGCGAATATTACATTCCAGCGGAAGAAGTTGAAGCAACCGAAGCCGAACGAACGAAGCAATTGGCGAATGGAGGTTTAACGTGAGTACTAATAACCTGACCGTTGAGCAAGTAGACGACTCACCCATGTTCCACATGGAAGAAGAGCCTCATCACGCACCAGGCACCTTACTCGGGTTCTGGATTTATTTGATGAGCGATTGTTTGATCTTTGCCATTCTATTCGCCACCCGCGCTGTACTTGCACCTAACTACGCTGGAGCCCCGCTACCCATAGAGGTTTTCGATATACCCCTAATTCTAGTATCCACGTTCTGTTTGTTATTTTCATCCATAACGTATGGCTTTGCCGTGCTACAAATGCAAATGAACAAGCTAGATGGCACGTTGTTATGGCTGGGCGTCACTTGGCTGTTAGGCGCTACTTTCATTGGCATTGAACTGTACGAATTCTCACATTTAATACACGTTGGCGCTTCACCTCAATCCAGCGCATCGTGGTCTTCCTTCTTTGCCTTAGTCGGTACACACGGCCTACACGTGTTCTTTGGCTTGGTTTGGATGATTGTGTTAATTGTTCAAGCGAAGAAATACGGTTTAACCGTTGCTAACCAGCGTCGATTATTTTGCCTCAGCATGTTTTGGCACTTTCTTGATTTAATCTGGATTGGTGTGTTTTCAATGGTTTATTTAACTGGAGTTGTGTAATGAGTGCTCACGAAGAAATTGGCCAGCACGTAGAGGGCGCACCACACGCCAGCATGAAAGAGTACATGATAGGCTTCAGCTTATCGGTCATACTCACTGTCATTCCATTCTGGCTCGTTCTGGGTGACGTTATTGACAGCCGCGGCATGACCATTTTTCTGATTATCGTTTTCGGCATCATGCAAATGTTCGTTCACATGGTCTACTTCCTGCATTTGAATACCAAATCAGAAGGTGGCTGGGTACTGATATCGCTCGCCTTTACCGTTATGCTCGTGGTCATAGCCATTGCTGGATCTATATGGATTATGTACCACCTTGATCTTAATATGATGCCGACGATGCAGATGTGATGAACAACTCACCCTTACTCGACCATTAGAATCACCAATGGGCTGCTCTGAGAACAGCGACAAGACACAATCTGCTAATCCCAAAGTAGCTAGACTAATCAGTCTAGCTATTGTTCTTTCAATCATCGGCTTAGTCTTACTCGGTAATTGGCAGCTAAGACGATTAGATTGGAAACTTGCCTTAATTGATCGAGTCGAAAACCGAGTCTCTGCCAAAGCAGTCAACTCTCCTACAAGAGAACACTGGCCTACAATCACTCAAGAGAAAGACGAATACCGGCGCGTATCGATTCAAGGCAAGTTTCTGCACGAAAAGGAAACGATTGTTTGGGCAATAACAGAACACGGCAATGGCTACTGGATACTAACCCCGTTATTAACCGCTAACCAAGAGGTTGTACTGGTTAATCGCGGTTACGTACCTATTGCTGCGGCAAGCCCATTAAAGCGCCTAGCTGGGCAAATTGATGGAGATATCACCGTCATCGGCTTACTAAGAATCAGTGAACCGAATGGAATACCACTTCGAGACAACGACCCTGCTGCTGAACACTGGTATTCGCGAGATATAGCGGCCATTGCTCAAGCACGAGGCCTGAAGAATGTCGCGCCATACTTTATTGATGCCGACAACGCCGACAATCCTGGCGGATTACCCATCGGCGGCCTAACCCTAGTCAACCACAGAAACTCTCATCTCCTCTACGCACTAACGTGGTATGGCCTGGCATTATTGTTGGCTATAATGACCGTACGAGTCATTCGACTTGAACGAAAGAAGCCTTAACCTCTAAAAAGTTAGAGGCAAGCTTTATCTCTCCCCGTTAAGATTCAAACCTTTTTATTTTACAAGCCCATGCTCATTAATGCTTTTCTGGAGACCATTCAGTAACAACCCGCTAGAACTAATTAAGCAACACTTCCAGAGAAGATATAAATACATCTACAGGGGTGCAGTGAAGATTTTGAGGATGTTAAGCACTACGCAAAAAAAGCTGACAGTGGTCTTGCTGCTCATGAAGGCTCTTACCCAGAATATGGCTATATGGTTTGCGCATATGCGCAATCCATGCCCGGCTTAATGCTCATAACTGCTGGCACACACGATCAGTCAGAAAAATATTGGCCTCAAATGGACTTATACGTAGGGCGGGGATAACCTTTTTGAATACACCACCAAATTTGACGCGATGCCAACAGAGCTTTAAGAGGAAAAGTATTTTTTACTCTATACCCAATCACATTACATTAAGTCAAGGGCTTAGCTAATGCCAAGCCCTCGGTGTTTTTCACCTAAAATGAATGTCAACATACTGCAATGGGTGGAATACTGCCGAGGAAATTGCTGAACGCGAATTAACCTCTACTTTTAACTTCGGTTGTTTATGCGAGGATGACAACACCAATTGGGTAAAAGGTTAGACAATCCCAAATAATAAAGTAAATTTTGGTCGGGGCGAGAGGATTTGAACCTCCGACCACCAGTACCCCATACTGGTGCGCTACCAGGCTGCGCTACGCCCCGATTAAAATAAAACTATTTAAGAATCTCTAGGATTTCTTGTAATTCAAATTGAATTTGCTCAATTTCAATTTTTATTAGTGATGTGTCTTTTTGTGAATGATCACCCGATAGGTGGCTTCGTGCTCCACCAATAGTATAACCGTCGTCATAAAGCAAACCACGAATTTGCCTGATTAACACGACATCTTGGCGTTGATAGTAACGTCTATTGCCACGGCGCTTAACAGGTTCAAGCTGTGGAAATTCTTGCTCCCAGTACCGCAACACATGTGGTTTTACTGCGCATAACTCACTCACTTCACCAATGGTGAAGTAGCGTTTAGCCGGTATAGCAGGCATTTCTTTGTTATGGCTGGGTTCCAGCATATGCTTCTACTCGTTCCTTTAATTTCTGTCCCGTTCTTAACGTCACTACACGTCTTGCAGATATGGGTATATCTTCACCCGTTTTAGGGTTTCTACCGGGTCGTGCTTCTTTGTCTTTTAGTTCGAAATTGCCAAACCCTGAGATTTTGACCTGCTCGCCTTTCTCAAGAGAACTTTTAATGGCTTCGAACATTTGCTCAACAATTTCTTTGGCTTCGCGCTTATTCAGCCCTAACTCGTCAAATAGTTGCTCGGTTAAATCAGCTTTTGTTAATGACATTTTATTATTCTCGTAGCTGAGCTTTAAATACGTTGTTTAATTTTCCGAGCAATTCAGTAATCAGCTGCTCTACGTCTATCTCTACCAGTGTCTTAGATTTATCCTGTAAAATCAAGCCTAAAGCGACACTTTTTCGACCCGTTTCTATGCCTTTACCTTGGTAAATATCAAAGGTAATGACCTCTTTAACCAAGTCATATTGGCTATAAATATAATCGACAATGTCATGAACTTGCTGCGCTTCATCGACAATTAACGCTAAATCTCGCCTAACCGATGGGTACTTTGTCATGCTTTCAAACACCGGTATCGCCTTGGTTTGAATCTGCGACTGAAGCAACTCAACGAGATACACTGGCTTTTTAACATCAAAATCACTCTCCAGCGCTGGGTGAAGTAGCCCGATGTAACCCACATGCTCACCCGCTTTATTAACAAGCTCTGCCGTTTGACCGGGGTGCAAGGCGTCATTTTGACCGCTTTTAAACTGATACTCTGATGCCAAACCATTTAACGCTAAGATGGACTCTACATCATGCTTAATGTCGTAAAAGTCGAGCGCTCTTGTGGCTTCACCCCATTGCTCGGGTTGTGCTTTACCGGTTGCTAATAACGACAACACTTGCTGTTGCTTTAGTTCACCCTCTTCCACCGTGAATTTAAGCCCTGTTTCGAAGAACCGAATGCTTTCTTCATTACGTTTGATATTGGCATCCATCGCTTTTAACAAACCTGCCCATAAGCTAGTACGCATCACTGACAAGTCTGACGAAATTGGGTTTTTTAAACGGTAAACATCTGTGTTTGGCGTCAATAATTTAAGCGCCGCTTCGTCTGTAAAGCTATATGTAATGGCTTCTTGGTAGCCCAAATCCACTAATAAATCTTTAATCCGGTCTAATGGTTGTGTTTTTTCTTCTACCGACGACAACGAACCTGAAATATTCAGGCTGTTTTGCGGCAAATTATCGTAACCATATAAGCGCGCGACTTCTTCAATCAAGTCGGCCTCAATCGCCACATCAAAACGATAGCTTGGCGCGGTCACAAGCCATTCAGCGCCTGATTTTGAAACTTGCATACCAAGGCTTAAGAAATAGTTTTCAACCGTCTGTTCGCTTAACTCAACACCCAACACACGCTGTATTCTTTCAAAACGTAACGTTACTGCCTTGTTTTTTGGCAATGTCGTATCAGACGTGACATCGGTTAACGGCCCGACTTCACCACCCGCAATGCTAATTAACAGTTCAATGGCTCTATCTAAAGCACGATAGCAAAGCTCTGGATCAACACCCCGTTCAAAACGATGTGAGGCATCGGTATGCAAACCAAATTGTCTTGATTTACCGGCAATAGTGATAGGTAGAAAAAAGGCACACTCTAAAAATATATCGCTTGTGTCGTCATTAACGGCTGATTCTTCTCCGCCCATGACACCGGCAAACGCCAACGCTTTTGCTTGGTCAGCAATCAATAGCACGTCGTCGTTAAGGGTAATTGTTTGTTCGTTAAGGAGTGCCAATGTTTCGCCTTCATTCGCACGGCGAACGACAATGTCACCCTCAATTTTGTTTAAATCGAATGCATGAAGCGGCTGACCTAATTCGAGTAAAACATAGTTCGTGACATCCACTAATGGGCCCAAACTACGTTGCCCACAGCGTCGTAATTTTTCTTGCATCCAAATCGGCGTAGCTGCTGAACGATTTAAGCCTTTGATGACTCGTCAC
>DUCA01000031.1 GCA_012960055.1 Cycloclasticus sp. | reverse complement strand
ACCACGCGTCACCAACAAGGCTTCTAGTTCTAATTCAACTAATAACGCTAAACCGCGCGTAACGACATCCTCATCACTGTTGCAGTCACCCACAACCGTCTGGAATTCACTCCAATTGGGGGTAATGAGTGTAGCGCCACGGTACTTTTTGAAATCACTGCCTTTCGGGTCAATCAGTACCTTTTTGCCGGCCTTTTTCGCTTCGCCAATCAACTGTTGCACCGAGGCCAATGTGCCTTTGCCATAATCTGACAAAATCACCACATCGTGCTGACTTAAGGTTTGAACAAAGCTTGCTAGGAGTTTTCCCACCGGCAAATCATGGAAACCATCTTCAAAATCCAAGCGAATGAGTTGCTGATGGCGACTTAAAACGCGCAGCTTAGTAATGGTTGGTTGATCCGCCAGTTGCTCAAACTCACACTGCACATTGGCTTGTTCTAATTGTTTTTTTAGCGAAGCGGCCGCCTCATCATTGCCGGTATAGCCCATCACCGTAACCGATGAGCCCAATGCCGCGATATTCAAGGCCACATTACCTGCACCGCCGGGGCGGTCTTCTACGTCTTTGACGTGCACCACCGGCACCGGCGCTTCGGGTGAGATACGCGAGGTATCACCCTGCCAGTTCCTGTCAAGCATCAAGTCACCTACAACCAATACCGACGCTTGAGTAAAATCAGGTAATTTCATCTTCGAATTTTAAATTAAATAACGTGTTGGCCATCATATCACGCACGACACAAAGCATAAAAAGCCTGCCGTAAATTAGCAGATAATTTATAATCCTTGAAAGTCACTATGAGGATAATCTGTTGAGCATTAAAATTTACCACAATCCACGTTGTAGCAAATCACGTCAAACACTCCAATTACTTGAAGAAAAAGGAGTTCAACCTAAGGTTATTGAATACTTGAAAGTTGCGCCGAGCCAAGCCGAATTAGCGTCCGTTTTAAGTCTATTGGCATTAAGCCCGCGTGAATTAATGCGTAAAGGCGAAGCGGTTTATAAAAAACTGGGCTTGTCTGATGCCAGTTTAACTGACGAACAACTCATCGGCGCGATGATTGAGAACCCGATTTTAATCGAGCGTCCTATCGTGCTGGCTAACGGCAAAGCCGCTATTGGCCGCCCACCTGAAAACGTGCTGGACATTCTATAAATGAACATCAAAGTACTGGTTTTATTTTACAGCCGGCATGGCGCCACCGAGGAAATGGCGAATTTAATTGCTCGCGGTGTTGAAGAGGTTGATGGCGTACAGGCAAAAATACGCACGGTGCCCGCTATTTCCACCGTTTGCGAAGCGACGGAAGATGACATTCCAGACAACGGCGCACTGTACGCCAGTCTAGACGACCTTAAACATTGTAATGGCTTAGTACTTGGCAGCCCGACTCGTTTTGGCAATATGGCCGCACCCTTGAAGTATTTCTTGGATGGTACCAGCAGCTTATGGCTATCCGGCGCGCTGATTGGCAAGCCAGCAGCTGTCTTTACTTCTACTAGTAGCATGCACGGCGGACAAGAAACCACCCTCACTTCGATGATGTTACCTCTGTTACATCACGGCATGTTGCTAGCCGGTTTGCCATATTCACAAAGCGCATTACTGGAGACCAGTTCGGGCGGCACACCCTACGGCGCCAGCCACTTAGCCGGCATTGATAATTCGCGTAAGATAGACGAACACGAATCGAAATTATGCATTGCCTTAGGCAAACGTATAGCCACACTCGCTAAAACACTGGTATAAACATGAAATTACCCGGCGTAAAAGCAGCTTACTGGCTGCAACTACTGAGTTACCTGTCTTTAATCGGTTTTATAACGGCATGGATAACACTACTATCTCCACCCGAAACATTCCCTATTGGGTTGGTACTTATTGCCTGCGTTGTGCCCATGCTATTGCCTCTGATGGGGGTACTGCATGGTCGTGACAAGCCCGTCAACTGGGCTGCTTATTTGAGTTTACTGTACTTTATACACGGCGTTACCGAGGCCGTTGCCAGTCCAGACACTAAAATTTTAGGCATTATTGAAATTATCATCAGTTTGACTGTTTTCTTCAGCGGCTCGCTGTACATTCGTCACGTCAGCAAACATTAATGCACCCACAACTTCCTCTGCCATTTAGGCTACAAGAAGACTTCAACTTTGATAATTTTATTTCTTCTGAAAACCAGCTAATTATCGGCTCGCTCAAAGATACCAGCGAACCATTTGTTTTTCTCTGGGGCGATAGCGGAACGGGTAAAACTCACCTATTACAGGCGATTTGCCAAGAGCAAACCGAGCAACGAAAAACCGCCGCTTATTTGCCGTTAAGAGAATTACACATGCTGCCGGCACAGATACTAGACGGCATGGACGGCCTAGATTTAATCTGTCTCGATGACATCGAACTGATTAGCGGCAAAAACGACTGGGAAGAGGCGGTTTTTAATTTATTTAATCAAATAAAACAGGCAGGCGGCCGATTGATTGTTGGCTCGAAGGCCTCGCCTCAACAAGCTCACATACAACTCAATGATTTAAAAAGTCGCCTCAATAGCGGCCTAGCGTTAAATTTAGCGCCGCTCAGTGACGAAAACACCATCTTGGCATTACAGAACCGCGCGAAAAAATTAGGCTTAGAACTGAACCATGAAGTTGCGCAGTTCATGCTGACCCGTCTACCAAGAGACCTCTGCAGTTTATGGCATTTAATCGATAAACTAGATCGCGCAAGTCTCGCTGCGCAGCGCAAGTTAACTATTCCCTTTGTAAAACTCATTCTGCTTAATTAACAAACTTAAAACCTCTATCTCAAGGATAAAAAAATGGACCGTTTATTATCAGAAGACATCATGACTCAAATCCAAGCGTTACTCACCGTGTACGGTCTTAAAGTCATCGCCGCCTTGGCAATCTTCATCATCGGTAAAATGATAGCAAAAGCAGTTAAGGCCGGCATCGCAAAAACAATGACCAAGGCGAAATCTGACCCTATTCTTATTTCTTTTACCACCAACATGATTTATGCCGCCTTATTGGCCTTTGTTATTATCGCGGCGCTTGGCCAACTCGGCATTCAAACCACCTCGTTTATTGCTATTTTAGGTGCTGCAGGTTTAGCCATTGGTTTGGCGCTGCAAGGCTCGTTATCTAACTTCTCAGCCGGCGTTTTAATGATCATCTTCCGCCCCTTCAAGCAAGGTGACTTTATTGAAGGCGCAGGCGTTGCAGGTATTGTTGAGGAAGTTCATATTTTCAATACGGTATTAAGAACCGGTGACAACAAAACCATCATTATTCCAAATGACGCCCTAATGGGCGGCAACATCATCAACTATTCAACCCAACCTACTCGCCGTTTAGATTTAGTGGTTGGCATCGGCTACGACGATGATATTAAAAAAGCCAAAAACATACTAAATGAACTGATGGCAAACGATGAGCGCATATTAAAAGACCCCGCGCCAACACTGGGTCTACTTGAGTTAGCTGACAGCAGCGTAAATTTTGCCGTGCGTCCTTGGGTGAATTCATCAGATTATTGGGGCGTTCATTTTGACCTACTTGAAAGCATCAAATTACGTTTTGATGCCGAAGGTATTAGCATCCCCTACCCACAACAAGACGTCCACCTTCACCGCTCTGCTTGTGATAAATAGCTAAAAAACACCCCAGCAAAAAGGACAAAACAATCAATCTTTTTTATTGCCGCTGCACAATAAGCCTAAGAATACATTGATTTTTATTCGTGGAATCACTATCTTAATGCTCGCAAAATTTTACGCGCTTAGCGCTTTGCGCATCACTTAACCACAAGGCACATTATCATGGCACATGAACTACCTGCTCTACCTTATGCAATTGACGCATTAGAACCACATATCTCTCAAGAAACACTTGAATTTCACCACGGCAAGCACCACGCAACATACGTTACAAAACTAAACGGTATGATTGGCGGCACAGAATTTGAAAACTCTAGCCTTGAAGATATTGTTAAAAATTCTTCTGGCCCTGTTTTCAACAATGCAGCTCAAATCTGGAACCACACCTTTTACTGGAATTGTTTAACGCCAAACAGCACTGAGCCTGCTGGTGATTTATTAGCCGCAATCAATGACGCTTACGGCTCTGTTGACGCATTCAAGGCCGAATTTACTGACAAATCTGTGAATTTATTTGCTGCAGGCTGGTGTTGGTTAGTTAAAAACGCCGATGGCTCGCTTGAAATCCTACAAACATTCAATGCTGGCACACCTCTAACAACAGGCCAAACACCTTTGCTTACCTGTGATGTTTGGGAGCACGCTTACTACATCGATTACCGCAACGCTCGTCCTGCCTATATGGATAAGTTTTGGGCATTAGTGAACTGGGACTTTGTAGCGTCGAACCTATAAACTTCACAGCTAGTAATAAAAAGGCGCTTTTTTTGTGCTCAAAAATTACGTATCGGTATACAGCTCACTGTTTTTATATTGCTCATTAAGATGGCGCAATAACACCAATAACACCGCCGCCACAGGCAACGCCAGTAAAACGCCGGTAAAACCGAATAATTGGCCACCGGCCATCACCGAAAAAATAACCGCAACTGGGTGGAGACCAATTTTATCGCCCACTAAAATAGGCGTTAACACCACACTTTCCAAAACTTGGGCCGCCGCAAACACGGCGAATACGGCGATTAATCCGCTGGCATCGTGCAGCTGAAAAACAGATGCTGTACACGCCAGTAGCAAACCCATGATTAAGCCCAAATACGGCACAAAACTCACGATACCAGCGATTAAACCAATCAATAAGGCGAACTCTAAACCCACCCAGCTCAAACCCACGCTGTAAATAATCGCCAAACTGATCATCACCAGCACTTGCCCCTTAAAAAAGGCGCCCAACACCACGTCAACCTCTTGCCCTATCAGCGCCGCCTTTTTCTCGACCTTGCGCGGAAAAGCATGATGAATGCTTGCCGTCATAACATCCCAATCCCGTAATAAATAAAACGTCACCACAGGAATGAGTAAAAGATTCGCCAAACCGGATAACAAGGCCATACCCGATGAGGTCATTGAGCCCAAGACCGATGCCACTATACTAGTTGCACCAGCCATATTATCCTGCACGGTTTGCTGTAACTTCTCCGCATCAATTGCGCCCAAGCCAGCTAAGCGCCCCTGCAACCAAGGCAATGCAGTGTCTTTCCCCCAAGCGATAATGGCGGGGATTTTCTCTATCAACGCTGAGATTTGTTGTTCGATTAGCGGCACTAAAACAATAACCGCAGCGCTTAAAACTGAAAAAATAACCACAAAAACCAAACTGACGGATAATGTCCTAGACCATTTATATTTCTCCAAACGGTTAACCAATGGGTCACCCAGATACGCCAATAGAGCGGCGCTTAAAAACGGCATTAAAATCGGTGACAGTACGTAGATAAGCCCCGCTAAGGCGATAAAAATCATTGCATATTTATTGCCTTTACTCATCTTATCCTTTCACTTTTATGTTCCACGCCTTGAGACCCCAAAGCCAAATATACTCTAAACCACTAATCGCGGTTGTCGCTGCAACTGAATATAACGCAAACTCAATCCACGTTGCCGATATATCTAACAGCTGCTGACTAGCAATCAACATCACCAAATAAACAATTTGAAATGCCGTATTCAACTTGCTGGAAAAAGGCGGCTCGCCGTAAAATTCTTCCACCATGAAGTGATAAACCAGCGCACCAAAGGCAACGATCAAATCACGTATCAAAATACTGACGAACAACCAGACTGGAACCAAATCAATCAGCACACAAATCCAAAAACAAGACACCAACAATAACTTATCAGCAAGGGGGTCAAGAAAAGAGCCCAATTGGCTAGCCCAATCGTAACGTTTTGCTAAAAAACCATCGAGGGCATCCGAAATACCGGCAACCACAAAGAAGATTAATGCCCAGTTATAACTCCCATTAAGCAACAGGTAAACAATCGGCGCAACCAATAATATTCTTATGATGCTGATGGCATTCGGAATGTCTTTTCTGGTCATTAATTAGCCCGGTAATACAACCTTTGTTTAAACGCTTGCGCAGGGTATTGCTGCGTATCAGTCACATTTGTAACCGTACTGTTTAGCGCAACGTCTGGTGACAGTATATTATTCAAGGCGATAATACCTTTCAACACACTGACGCTGCCAGTCAAACTCAATTCAAACGTTACGCTATCGTCAAGCATTTGATTCCAGCCTAATTTTTTCACCATGTCCAACGATGATAAATACTGCATCACTTCAACAAATTTACTTAGGCTCTGCACACCAGTCACGGTAATCACTAACGTATTTTTCTTTATCGCGCCGTGTGGTGCATAGACGTTGGCTAAGTTTTCGGCCACTTCTGTAAACGCCATCGGTAACACGCTTTCCAGCGTATCAGAGGATTCAAAGCCAGCGTGTTGGTCGTTAGCATTTATCAACGTCCAATTCAAACGCCAACCATCGTCGCCTTCCTGTAGTAAATGCCCAAACATCACTTGTTTGGCGCTGTAACGCTCCGATGCCTTTAATATCTGATCCGAAAAGCCCGCCCAGATATCATTAAAGCTAACCGCCCTTTGATCCTCGAGGTCTAACAAGGGCAGCGTAATCGCCAAACCTGTATCTGAGGCCACCTGCTTTAGCAAAGCGGAAATGTTTTCTGATTCTGCACCAACAAGGTGTTTCTCAGTTTCACCCTCTACCGCAAACCATACCAACACATCGGGCCGATTATTGTCCCATACCGGCACATCAAATTGCTGCATGACTCGATCTAACGCCGCTTTTTGAAAGCTCACAATCAACCAATAACCCGGCTCGTCGTCTTCCACCGGTTTATACTGAAATTGTTCGACGTACGAACCAACATTAGACAACGCCGCCTGTAAGGATGGATTCTGCAAGATGCTGCGTCGTCCCGATACCTTTTGCACCACTTTTTCAATCGCAACACGAATCGCCCCATTACGCGCAACTTGCGACTGATCATTGACAGCAACCGTTGTCGTGTACAAGCCGTCAACTTGCACCGCGTATAACGGCGCAGGTACAGACAAAACCAGCAACATAAATCCCAGCAAATAACGCATCGACTCTCTCAAACAAGCATCTTAAACATGTCCTATAGCATAATATAATTAGCCCTATTACTGCCAACAATTCGCTCAACTGTTATAATCACCATTTTTACAACCGTATAGAACTAATTTTGAGCGATCCTAAAAGTGGCTTA
>DUCA01000030.1 GCA_012960055.1 Cycloclasticus sp. | reverse complement strand
CTCTTCTAAAGTCAAACTACCGTTTTCCATACGATCAACAAGTTCTTCGAGGGATTGAAGCGATGATTCTAAATCGAGTTTTTTTGTCTTTGCCATATGACGAACAATTGATATGTTTTATATTAATTATGAAGAGGTCGTAGCTCCGTATTTGGAGCTATCTGTAAAAATGAGAACTATAGCATAAGGGGAAAGTTCTAGTTATATTGATGCTAAAAATGCTATCATTTTTGCAGTTTAGTAACGGCCTTCTTTTTGGCTGAATTATTATTGATTATTGAATTTTGGAGAGTTAGCATGAGTGTATTAGTTTCGAAAAAAGCCCCTGATTTTACTGCGCCAGCAGTATTGGGTAACGGTAGTATTGTTGATTCATTTACTTTATCTGAGACGATTAAAGGTAAATATGCAGTTATTTTCTTTTATCCATTAGATTTCACATTCGTTTGCCCATCCGAGTTGATTGCTTTTGATCACCGTATGGATGAATTTAAAAAACGTGGTGTTGAAGTGATTGGTGTATCAATTGACTCACATTTCTCACATAACGCGTGGAGAAACACAGCAATCAATGACGGTGGTATTGGCCAAGTAGGTTACACACTAGTTGCTGATATGACGCACTCAATATGTAAAGATTACGATGTTGAATCAGAAGGTGGTGTTGCGTTCCGAGGCTCTTTCTTAATCGACACGGAAGGAACAGTACGTCACCAAGTGGTTAATGATCTACCTTTAGGTCGTGATGTTGATGAAATGTTACGTATGGTTGATGCGCTACAGTTCCACGAAGAGCATGGTGAAGTATGTCCTGCTGGTTGGACAAAAGGCGACAAAGGAATGGAAGCTAATCCTGATGGAGTTGCTGCTTATTTAAGCGAAAATGCCGACAAGCTTTAATAACTTAAGTCTTGTAGTGAAAAATGGCGCTTGTTAGCGCCATTTTTTTGAAGAGCTTGAAATAGACTTCAATGAACCACTTAGTTCTCGCGTAATTTGAAGGGCGTCGTTAGTAAATGACCTTACTTCATCCTAATAGTAGACTACTTTTAAAAAAAGACATCACAATTTGTTTTAAAAGTTGTGACGAGGCGGGGAAATGATTATCCTTTGTCAGCGCAGACAGTCGATGCGCTGGATGTGTTGCATATCCAGCAAAATTAGACCGTTGAGCTTCGAGAAAATAAGCCATTAACTTAGACGATAAATAACCATTCATCTTTATGAGCAGTAATTACAGTGCCTCTGATATTGAGGTGTTAAGCGGACTTGATCCGGTTAAAAAACGCCCAGGTATGTATACGGATACCGTCCGTCCAAACCACCTGGTACAAGAAGTCTTGGACAACAGTGTGGATGAGGCGATTGCCGGTTTCGCATCGCACATTAGCGTAAAGGTTTTTAAAGACGGTTCAGTGGAAATTGTCGACGATGGCCGCGGTATGCCGGTGGATATTCACCCGGAGCACGGCGTGCCGGGTATTGAACTCATACTGACGCGTTTGCACGCAGGCGGTAAGTTTTCCAATAAAAACTATCAGTTTTCGGGTGGTTTGCACGGCGTGGGTATTTCGGTGGTGAACGCCTTGTCTAGCCGTGTGGATGTGGAAGTGACGCGCGAAGGTAAACGTTTCCATATGGCGTTTGAAAACGGCGATAAAAAGTCGGATTTAACGGAAATAGGCACGGTAGGGCAGCGTAATACTGGCACATCAGTGCGCTTTAAGCCAGACCCTAGTTATTTCGATTCGGCGAATATTTCCATCAGTAAATTGAAGCATGTACTGCGTGCTAAAGCGGTACTTTGTCCTGGTCTGCGGATTAATTTGAATGATGAAATTAATGCCGATAAATCAGAATGGTTTTATGAAAATGGCTTAACAGATTATTTGTTGGGGCAGTTAGAGCATTTGAATTTGTTACCACCAGAAGGCTTTGTATTCAGTGCAAAAAGCGAGCGTGAATCGGTTGAATGGGCGTTAGCATGGTCTACCGATGTCGGTGAAGGCATTACCGAGAGTTACGTCAATCTGGTGCCAACCTCACAAGGTGGCACACACGTTAATGGCCTGCGCACTGGGCTAACAGAAGCCGTGCGTGAGTTTTGCGAGTTCCAGTCCCTATTACCGCGTGGGGTTAAAATAACCCCCGATGACGTGTGGGAGCGTTGCCATTACGTGTTGTCTATTAAGTTAGAAGACCCGCAGTTTTCAGGGCAAACAAAAGAGCGTTTAACCTCACGTGAGTGCGCGGCATTTGTCTCGGGCGTGTCGAAAGACAGTTTTAGCTTATGGTTAAACCAACATCCGGCGATAGGTGAAGAGATTGCGCAAATAGCCATTCAACGCGCGCAAAATAGGCAACGTGCGGGTAAGAAGGTGGTGCGTAAAAAAGTCACCAGTGGCCCAGCCTTACCGGGGAAATTGGCCGATTGCTCATCACAAGACTCAGAGCGTTCGGAAATATTCCTAGTGGAAGGGGACTCTGCGGGTGGTTCAGCTAAACAAGCGCGTGATAGAGAGTTTCAAGCGATTATGCCGCTACGTGGCAAAATTCTAAACACCTGGGAAGTGGATTCGCTGGATGTGTTAGCCTCGCAAGAGGTGCACGACATTTCTGTGGCGATTGGTGTGGAGCCGGGTTCGCCGGATTTAAAATCTTTACGCTACAGTAAAATTTGTATCTTAGCGGATGCCGATTCAGATGGTTTACACATTGCCACCTTGTTGTGTGCTTTGTTTGTGCGCCACTTTGAGCCCTTGGTTGAAGCGGGACATATTTACGTGGCGATGCCACCATTGTATCGGGTGGATGTGGGTAAGCAGGTGTTTTACGCGCTAGATGACGCGGAAAAAGAGGGCGTATTAGACCGTATCTCGGCCGAGAAATTAAAAGGCAAAATTAATGTGCAACGTTTTAAAGGCTTGGGCGAAATGAATCCAGCTCAATTGCGTGTTACCACGCTTGACCCAGATACCCGCCGCCTAGTGCGGCTCAGCATGAGCCCTGGGGACGAAACCCATGCAAAGATGGATATGTTATTGGCTAAAAAACGCGCCTCTGATCGCAAAGCGTGGCTGGAAGAGAGCGGCAACTTGGCGGATATATAAGAGACTATTATGAACACCAAACAATTTGAAAATATCGAGACGCTGCCGCTTAAGGACTTCACGGAAAAAGCGTATTTAGACTACTCAATGTACGTGATTCTAGATCGTGCATTACCGCATATTGCCGATGGTTTGAAGCCGGTTCAACGCCGTATTGTCTACGCCATGTCTGAACTGGGTTTGTCGAATCAAGCGAAGTTTAAAAAGTCAGCAAGAACGGTGGGTGATGTGCTGGGCAAATTTCACCCGCACGGCGATACCGCCTGTTATGAAGCGATGGTCCATATGGCGCAACCGTTTGCCTACCGTTATCCATTGGTCGATGGTCAAGGTAACTGGGGTTCGCCTGATGACCCAAAATCGTTCGCGGCGATGCGTTATACCGAGTCCCGTCTAGCGCCTTATTCAGATACCTTATTGGGTGAATTAGCTCAGGGAACGGTTGAATGGACGGACAATTTCGATGGTACGATGAAAGAACCGGTTTTATTACCGGCGCGATTACCTAACCTTTTATTAAACGGTGTGACGGGCATTGCCGTGGGTATGTCGACGGATATACCGCCGCATAATCTAAATGAAGTGGCTACAGCGTGTATCCGTTTGTTGGACGAGCCGAAAGCCGAGCTTGCCGACTTGATGGAACACATCAAGGGCCCTGACTTCCCAACAGAAGCTGAGATTATTACCTCGCGTGATGATATCAAAGCACTGTACGAGAAGGGCGGTGGTAGCTTACGCGCGCGTGCCCGTTATGAAATGGAACAAGGGCAAATCATTGTTACGGCTCTGCCATATCAAGTATCCGGTGCAAAAGTGCTAGAGCAAATCGCGGCTCAAATGCAGGCGAAGAAACTGCCGATTGTTGAAGACTTACGCGATGAGTCAGACCACGAAAACCCAACGCGTTTAGTGATTTTGCCGCGTTCCAATCGTGTGGATATTGAGCAGTTGATGTCACACCTTTTCGCCACAACGGATTTAGAACGTACTTATCGGGTTAACTTTAATGTGATTGGTTTGTCTGGCAAACCACAAGTAAAAAACCTGAAGGGGATGTTAACGGAGTGGTTAACCTATCGCATTGAAACAGTTAGAAAAAGGCTGGATTATCGTTTAGGTAAAGTGAACGACCGTTTACATATCTTAGATGGTTTGTTGATTGCGTATTTAAACATTGATGACGTGATTCGCATTATCCGTGAAGAAGATAGGCCGAAGGAAGCATTGATGCAGCGTTTCTCGATTACCGATGTTCAAGCGCACGCCATTTTAGAAATTAAACTGCGCCAATTAGCGAAATTAGAAGAGTTTAAAATTCGCGCGGAGCAAGATGAGTTAGCAAAAGAACGCGATGAATTAGAAAAAATATTAGGCTCGAAGCAGCGTTTGCGCACGCTGGTTAAAAAGGAAATTCAAGCGGATGCTGCGTTACATGGTGATGCACGACGTTCGCCAATTGTTAGTAGAGATGCTGCGCAAGCATTAGATGAACGCGCGTTAATTCCCAATGAACCGATGACTATCGTTATTTCTCAAAAGGGTTGGGTACGGGCAGCTAAAGGTCACGATATTGACCCGAAAAGTTTAACCTTTAGATCGGGCGATGAATACTTAGCGTCGGCAAAAGGGCGCAGTAATAGCTTGGTCTATTTCTTCGATTCCACCGGGCGAATATACAATCAAGCCGTACATGGTTTGCCGTCCGCGCGAGGCCAAGGTGAACCACTGACGGGTAGTTTGAAACCCCCGGTTGGCGCCATGTTTACTGATGTATTGGCGGGTAAGAATGAAAAGGTGATGTTGTCGTCAAACGCCGGCTATGGCTTTGTGACTAAATTAGCTGAATTGCATACAAAGAATAAAGCCGGTAAGGCCTTGTTGTCATTGCCGCAAGGTTCAAAGGTGCTTTCGCCTGCGTTATATGAAGCCGAAGAGGGCTTGGTTGCCATCATTAGTCAGCAAGGCCGTTTGTTGATATTCCCTGTTAGTGAAGTGCCTGAACTGGCGCGTGGTAAAGGTAACAAGTTGATTCAAATCCCGAGTAAAGATTTAAAATCAGGCGACGATAAGGTGGTTGGTTTTTGCGTGGTCAGCGAGCGGCAGTCCATTCGTATTCATGCGGGTAAGCGCTATATCAATTTAAAATTATCTGACTTGGATGCGTACAGAGGAAATAGAGCGCAACGGGGTGCCAAATTGCCGAGAGGCTTTCAAAACCCATATGGTATTGAGTTAGTTACGAAAGATTAAGGTAAAAGTTAGGACATAAAAAAACCAAGCATTAGCTTGGTTTTTTATTTTTGAAGGGAAAGAGCTTATCCTGCCACAATAGGAATGCCGGCAATTTTAGATTTCCATAATGCGGGCCCTGTTTTATGCACCGATTCGCCTTTTGAATCAACCGCAACAGTCACGGGCATATCTTCTACATAAAATTCCCTGATGGCTTCCATGCCTAGGTCTTCAAAGGCAATAACTTTTGATCCTTTAATCGCTTTAGAGACCAAATAAGCGGCGCCACCAACGGCCATTAAGTAAGTGGCTTTATGTTTTTTGATCGCTTCAATGCCCGCTGGGCCGCGCTCGGCCTTACCAATCATACCCAGTAAACCTGTTTGTGCCAACATCATTTCGGTGAATTTATCCATACGCGTAGCGGTTGTCGGACCAGCAGGACCAACCACTTCGCCAGCAACTGGATCAACGGGGCCAACGTAATAGATAAAACGGTTTTTAAAATCGACGCCGTCGGGTAATGATTCGCCCCTTGCAAACATATCAGCGATTCGTTTATGCGCCGCATCGCGCCCTGTCAGCATATGACCGCTGAGTAATAAACGATCACCTGGTTGCCACGAGCGGGCTTCTTCTTCGCTTACGGTATCTAAATTAACGTGTTTTGTTTGTGCATCAGGTGCCCATGCGACATCTGGCCAGTCTTCGAGTTTTGGCGGTTCGATAAACGAAGGGCCTGAACCATCAAGTACAAAGTGCGCGTGACGGGTAGCGGCGCAGTTAGGAATCATCGCCACAGGGAGTGATGCAGCGTGAGTCGGCATGTGATTGATTTTTATATCTAAAACGGTGGTTAGTCCACCTAAACCTTGTGCGCCTATGCCCAGTGCATTCACTTTTTCGTACAGTTCTAAGCGCATTTCTTCAGCGCGGTCATTGGGGCCACGGTCTTTTAGTTCTTGAATATCAATGTGCTGCATTAAAGATTCTTTGGCCAGCTTCATGGCCATTTCAGCCGTGCCGCCTACGCCAATACCTAAAATACCCGGTGGACACCAGCCAGCACCCATTGTAGGAACGGTTTTGAGTACCCAGTCAACCAAGCTATCGCTGGGGTTTAACATGACAAATTTAGATTTGTTCTCTGAACCACCGCCTTTAGCTGCGACGTGAACGCTAACGGTATTACCGGGTACCAGCTTCATATGAACAACGGCAGGGGTGTTATCGCCGGTGTTCTTACGAGCGCCAAGCGGGTCGGCGACAATAGAGGCTCTTAAAACGTTGTCAGGGTGTTTGTAGGCTTGTCTAACACCTTCGTCGCACATTTCCTGCACGCTAAGAGTGGCGTCCCATTGAACGTCCATGCCAACCTCTAAGAATAAGTTGGCAATACCCGTGTCCTGACAAATAGGGCGGTGGTCCATTGCACACATCCGTGAATTTAACAGTATTTGCGCCATGGCATCTTTGGCCGCCGGTGACTCTTCTAGTTCATAGGCTTTGCCTAACGCTTGAATATAGTCCTTAGGATGGTAGTAGGAAATAAATTGAAAAGCGGCCGCGACACTTTCGATGAGGTCGTCTTGTTTAATGATTGTCATGTGTAAACCTTTTAAAACAATGAGTTAGTGATGTGTATTTTAGTGTACCTGGAAAGCAATACGTGTATTTATTGCAAAAAGAGCCGGTAAAAACCAGCTCTTTTTGTATCTCGCCATATGTGTAAAAGTTATCTATTAGGTATGTGTAATGCTCTTTTATCAACGGCTAATGCTGCTTCATGCAATGCTTCCGATAATGTCGGATGTGCATGAATGGTTAGTGCTAAATCTTCCGTGCTGGCTGAATATTCCATAGCAAGTACGGCTTCAGCCAATAGTTCTGAAGCTTGTGGGCCGATAATATGAACGCCAAGAATTTGATCTGTTTCTTCGCTGGAAATCATCTTAACCATGCCGGTGGTATCACCTAAAGC
>DUCA01000029.1:475-7329 GCA_012960055.1 Cycloclasticus sp. | reverse complement strand
TTAGTCTTTGTGCCGGTCGAGCAAGTTGAATTTCAGCAGGTAGAAAACTTTGATGGTAGCCACCGAGGCGAAGGCGGCTTTGGTCATACGGGAAAAGGATAATTCCATGGTTCAAAAGATTATCCATCGTGCTGTTGAAGTGGAAGCGCAGACGGATGTACCCCAATCAATTTTCAGGGCGTATGACATTCGTGGCATTGTTGATGAAACATTAACAGAGCAAGGTGTTTTTTCAATAGGCCGTGCTGTTGCAACAGAGGCTTTGAGTGTCGGGCAAAAAACGATCGCTATCGCGCGTGATGGGCGTTTGCATAGTCCTCGGTTAAGCGAATCGCTAGCGAAAGGAATTCAGTCGACGGGTTGTCATGTCGTTGATGTTGGGCAAGTGCCTACACCGGTTTTGTATTTCGCTACGCACCAATTAGATACCCAGTCGGGGGTGATGATAACCGGCAGCCATAACCCGGCTAATTATAATGGGTTGAAAATAGTGATCGCCGGTAATACCTTATCCGGCGATGCGATACAAAACTTATATAAACGTATTGAACGAGATGATTTTGAAGACGGCGAAGGCTCGTATCAACAGCAAATTATGCTGTCTGAATACATCGGTGCGATTACTGCGGATGTTCGTTTGGGTCGTATGATAAAGGTTGTTGTAGATTGCGGCAATGGCGTTGCAGGCGAAGCGGCTCCGATGTTGTTATCGATGCTGGGTTGTGAGGTGGTGCCATTGTACTGTGACATTGATGGCAATTTTCCTAATCATCACCCTGATCCAAGCAAGCCTGAAAACCTGCAAGAGTTGATTGATAAAGTACGTGAAGAAGAGGCTGAGCTTGGCTTAGCGTTCGATGGTGACGGTGATCGCTTAGGTGTGGTGGATTCTAGCGGTAATGTGATTTGGCCGGATCGGCAAATGATGTTGTATGCGATGGATGTGCTGTCTCGACAAGCCGGTGCGGATATTGTTTATGACGTCAAATGTACGCGAAACTTAGCCAAAGTGATCGCCGAACACGGCGGTAAGCCGATAATGTCGAAAACAGGACATTCGTTAATCAAAGCGAAAATGAAAGAAACCAATGCTGAATTGGCGGGTGAGATGAGTGGGCACATCTTCTTTAAAGAGCGATGGTATGGTTTTGATGATGCGCTTTATACAGCGGCTCGTTTATTGGAAATTGTTACTGCAGAATTTAGATCGACGACTGAAATTTTTGCCGAGTTACCTGATAGCGTTAATACCCCTGAAATAAATATTAGTTTGCAAGAAGGTGAGAACTTTAGTTTTGTTGCCGACTTGCAATCAAAATCAAGCTTTGAAGACGCTAAAATAATAACCATAGACGGCATTCGCGTTGAATTCAAAAATGGCTGGGGCTTGGTTCGTGCGTCGAATACCACGCCATCATTAGTGCTACGCTTTGAGGCGGATGATGTCGCGGCGTTAGAACAAATTAAAGCGCTGTTTAAAGAACAAATGCTAAAAATAAAAGCCGATATTGAATTGCCATTTTAGTGAGATTTATAAGCAACATTTGCGAGTAAAAAAGTAATGAAAAACGATAAAATTGACCCCATACAAACTGCTCATGTTTTAAGTGAGGCGTTACCGTACATCCAAAAATTCTCCGGCAAAACCATCGTTATTAAATATGGCGGTAACGCGATGGTGGACGAAGAATTAAAAAGTGGCTTTGCGCGTGATATTGTCTTATTGAAGCAGGTCGGATTGAACCCTGTTGTGGTACACGGTGGGGGGCCCCAAATTGGTTTGCATCTTGATAAGTTGGGGATGGAAAGTCGGTTTGTCGACGGAATTCGGGTGACTGATCGCGACACCATGGATGTTGTAGAAATGGTGCTGGGTGGTTTGGTGAATAAAGAAATTGTTAGCCTGATTAATCAACACGGTGGGTCGGCGGTTGGCTTAACCGGTAAAGACGGTGACCTAATTCGTGCGAAAAAGATTTCAAGCCAGCAGGCGCAGTCCGAGCAGGCGTCTGAATTGATTGATATGGGTCATGTAGGACATGTGGAGAGCATTGATCCGTCGGTCGTTAATATGTTGGTTCAGGGCGATTTTATTCCCGTCATCGCGCCAATCGGTGTCGGTAAAGACGGTGCCTCGTACAATATTAATGCGGATATAGTCGCCGGTAAAATGGCTGAAGTCTTAGGCGCAGAAAAACTGCTTCTATTAACCAACACGTCGGGCTTATTAAGTAAGGACGATGAGCTGCTAACAGGTTTATCAATCGATCAAGTTAATGATTTGATTGAAGATGGTACTATTTATGGCGGTATGTTGCCAAAAATTCAGTGCGCGATGGACTCGTTGAATGGGGGCGTTAATAGCGTGCACATTATTGATGGTCGCGTCCCGCACGTGGTTTTATTGGAACTACTAACGGATAAAGGCATGGGGACGTTGTTAGTTAGGAATTAATGACCTAACTGGTTAAACTCGTCCACGAGTTGGGCCGTTTGTGCAGGTGGCCTTGCCGCCTTTTGAATCTGCGCAACGAATATCTAAGGTAATTAAATCGCTGGTTTCACTTTATACTTTCGTTAACGACAAACCTCTGTCTTTGCTAAGCCTTGGTGTTTTCGTTAAAACCAAGTTGTCGGAAGTGAAAATTATGATGGCGTCTCTTTGGCTAATGAATTCAGCTGCCATTTTCCATAAAGAATTTCACCTGTTGGGTTTACACGATGTTTTCCCCAAAAATAGGCTAGGGATTGTTTCATTGTGAACGCTTGGTTTTCCGTCGTCTGCTTAGATAGGGTTCTAAAGCGTACCTTGTCATCAGCTAATTGTGACTCTAATACCTTTTCTTGAGTTTTTTACAGGGCTTTAATTCTTTTAAATTGTTTGAGTTGCTCGGGCGTTTTAGCAGCGTCTTTTACGGTGATGGTTCGGCCATTTTATCTAACGTTTCTCTTTCACGCTTTGAGTCTTTAGGCTGAATTTTGTCCGAAAAGGAAACGTTTCCGTTTTCATCAACCCATTTGTAGAGTTTTTCTGCAAATACGGGGTTTGAAAATGTGACAATGACGATGCTTAGAATAAAAAGGGTGTTTGTTTTCATGATTATTTTGAGTATAGTTCAATCAAAAGGATAAATAGTAAACGTAGTCGTTTAGCATAGACTTCAATATTGAAATACAGGTTCTTTGCTAAAAGGCCTTATGTGTCAGTAGTTAACTAATTGGTACGTGAATTTCTGCTAAGTGTAGTTCAGAATAACGTTTCTTGGGGGAGGGCTTGTCTAGAGTTGCTTTTCCATCATTGATAATTTGGAGTAAGAATGGCAACTGATATACCTATTTCTAGTCTTAGCGCAAGCGACAGCGACCCACAAGAAACAAAAGAATGGTTAGATGCGCTAGAAGCCGTTATTGAGCACGAAGGAGAAGAGCGGGCGCATTACCTATTAGAAGCGCTGATAGAAAAAGCCCGTTTGGCTGGCGCAGATATACCCTTCAGCGCAGCGACGGCTTATATCAATACCATTTCAATTCCACAGCAGGCACAATACATTGGTGATACCTCGTTAGAACATAAGATTCGCTCTTATGTGCGCTGGAATGCAATGGTGATGGTGCTTCGGGCTAATAAAAACACCAATGTAGGTGGTCATATTGCCAGTTTTGCATCGTCAGCTACTTTATACGATGTGGGTTATAACCACTTTTGGCACGCAGCGAGTGAAACGCATGGTGGTGACTTGGTGTATGTGCAAGGTCACGTGGCAACGGGCATCTACGCGCGAGCGTTTATGTTGGGTCGTTTAAGTGAAAAACAAATGGATGGGTTCCGCCAGGAAGTCGATGGAGGTGGTCTTTCTTCTTATCCGCATCCTTGGTTAATGCCTGATTTTTGGCAATTCCCAACTGTTTCTATGGGCTTGGGGCCGATTATGGCCATTTACCAAGCGCGCTTCATGAAATACGTGGAAGACCGTGGCTTTGCTAATACTGAAGATAGAAAAGTATGGGCTTTTTTGGGTGATGGTGAAACAGACGAGCCAGAATCTTTGGGCGCTATTGGCATGGCGGGGCGTGAGAAGCTGGCTAACTTGGTGTTTGTTATTAACTGTAACTTGCAGCGTCTTGATGGCCCAGTGCGTGGTAACGGTAAGATTATCCAAGAACTGGAGTCCGAATTTAGGGGCGCTGGTTGGAATGTTATAAAAGTTATCTGGGGTAACCGTTGGGATGCACTATTAGCCCGCGACACCGAAGGGTATTTGCGTAAACGCATGATGGAATGCGTGGACGGTGATTACCAAACCATGAAAGCTAAAGACGGCGCCTATGTTCGTGAGAATTTCTTTAATACGCCTGAGCTGCAAGCGATGGTGGCAGATTGGTCGGATAAAGACATTTGGGATTTAAACCGTGGTGGACACGATCCGGCGAAGGTCTATGCGGCTTACGATGCGGCCTGTAAAGAGACAGGAAGGCCCACCGTTATTTTAGCCAAAACCATTAAGGGTTATGGCATGGGTGAGTCTGGCGAAGCCCAGAACACAACGCATCAACAAAAGAAAATGAGCCATAACTCGTTGCTGCATTTTAGAGATCGGTTTGATTTACCTATCTCTGATGAGGAAGTGGATAACTTAGAGTACCTAACCTTTGAAGAAGGTTCGCCAGAACAAGAGTACATGAAGAAGAAGCGTGCTGATCTCGGTGGCTATTTGCCAGCGCGTCGTCAAAAGTCTGATTCATTAACCGTTCCAGAATTATCTGTGTTTGAGCCGATGTTAAAAGGCACGTCTGAAGGGCGAGAAATTTCAACCACGATGGCGTTTGTACGGATCTTAAATATCTTATTAAAAGATAAAGAAATTGGTAAGCGTATTGTGCCGATTGTGCCGGACGAGTCTCGTACCTTTGGTATGGAGGGGCTTTTCCGTCAACTCGGTATTTGGTCACATGTGGGGCAGCTCTACACGCCACAAGATTCTGACCAACTGATGTTTTATAAAGAAGATAAGCACGGTCAAGTTTTGCAAGAAGGCATTAACGAAGCTGGCGGCATGTGCGATTGGATAGCCGCGGGCACCTCGTATTCAACCAGCAATGTACCGATGATTCCGTTTTATATTTTTTACTCAATGTTTGGTTTTCAACGTGTTGGTGACTTGATTTGGGCTGCCGCTGATCAGCGTGCTCGTGGTTTCTTACTTGGCGGTACGGCCGGAAGAACCACCTTGAATGGCGAAGGCCTCCAGCACGAAGATGGCCACAGTTTGTTGTGGGCATCATCTGTGCCGAACTGCATTTCATATGACCCCACGTTTAATTACGAGTTGGCGGTGATTGTTCACGACGGCTTAAAACGGATGTTCCAAGAACAAGAAGACGTGTTCTATTACCTCACCGTAATGAATGAAAACTATGCGCACCCAGCAATGCCGGAGGGGGTCGAAGAAGGCATCATCAAAGGTATGTACCAGTTTAAACAAGGTAATGACAGTGATAAACCGCGCGTTCAATTACTGGGCTCCGGCACCATCTTTAATGAGGTGATAGCGGCAGCGGATATGTTGCAAGATGAATGGGACGTTGACGCTGATTTATGGAGTTGCACAAGCTTTACCGAATTAGCACGAGAAGGTCAGGCTTGTGAACGGGAAAATAGGCTGCGCCCAACACAGGAAAACAAAGTGCCGTATGTGTCACAGTGCTTAAATAACCAGCGAGGCCCTGTGGTGGTGTCGACAGATTACGTGCGTTTATTGGCGGACTCAATTCGCCCTTTTATTAGTGGATCTTACACCGTTCTGGGCACGGATGGTTTTGGGCGTTCTGATACGCGTGAGAACCTACGTAGCTTCTTTGAAGTTGACCGTTATTACGTCATCGTTGCTGCTTTAAATTCCTTGGTCGACACCGGTGAGATTGAAGCCAGTGTTGTACAGCAAGCTATTGAAAAATATGGTTTAGATGTTTCTAAGCCAGCGCCTTGGTTGGTTTAATCGGGCGGAAGGAGACATAAATGAGTAATCTAATAGATGTAGCAGTACCGGATATTGGCGATTTCGACGAAGTTGAAGTGATTGAGGTGTTGGTTGCTGTTGGCGATGTTGTCGAAGTTGAACAAGCTTTATTGACGCTTGAAAGCGATAAGGCCAGCATGGAAATTCCCTCATCAGCGGCTGGTGTGGTGGTTGAAATCTTGGTGAATCTCGGCGACTCGGTAGCCGAAGGTTCGGTGGTTGTGCGTTTGACTCAGGCGGATTCACCTGCTGCGCAAGCGCCTGCCGAGACTGCGCCTGAAGCAGCGCCACAGGAGATAGCGGCCGAGGCTATTAATATACACGTGCCAGACATCGGTGATTTTGATGAAGTAGAGGTCATTGAAGTGAATGTTGCTGTGGGCGATGTGGTGAAAGAAGAGCAGTCGTTAATTACCTTAGAAAGCGATAAGGCCAGTATGGAAATTCCATCAACAGCCGCTGGCACAGTGAAAGAGATTCTCGTCGCGGTAGGCGATAAAGCGGCAGAAGGCGGTTTGATTGTTGTGTTATCCGGCGCCGCTACAGCAAGCTCGCCAACGGCCGCAGCTGAAGCGAAGCCACAAGCGGCGCAACAGCCTGCAATGCCAACATCAGCACCTAAGCAGCAAGCGCCGGCAGCGTCCAATCAGGCGGTTGCCGTTTCAAAACTAATGGGGCATATTCATGCAAGCCCGTCGGTGAGAAAGTTAGCTAGAGAACTGGGCGTTGACTTATCGACGGTTAACAAAGCCACGGGTCCTAAAGGTCGCTTGCTGAAGGAAGACATTAAAAACCACGTTAAGCAGGTGATGGTTGGCGGGGCTTCTTCGGCGGTAC
>DUCA01000029.1:0-381 GCA_012960055.1 Cycloclasticus sp. | reverse complement strand
AAAAAACCTGACCAGAGCGTGGTTAAACGTGCCGATGGTAACGCACCATGAACTGGCAGATATTACCGAGATGGAAGCGTTTAGAAAGTCGTTAAAAGCGGATGCCGAAAAACGCGGCGTCAAAGTGACTTTCTTGGCGTTTATTATGAAAGCCTTAGTGGCTGCGCTTAAAGAATTCCCGCAATTCAACGCGTCGCTGTCAGCTGATGGGCAAAGTCTTATTTACAAGAAGTACTACAACATAGGCATTGCCGTGGCGACGCCGAATGGCTTGGTCGTGCCGGTATTTAAAGACGTTGATAAAACAAATATTTTTGATTTGGCTGAACAAATGGGCGTTATCAGCAAGAAAGCGCGCGACGGTAAATTATCACCGAAAGA
>DUCA01000028.1 GCA_012960055.1 Cycloclasticus sp. | reverse complement strand
TAGCACACTTCGCTTCTTTAGCTTTTGCAGCAGCTTTGTCAGCACCACATTTACCTTCGCCGCATTTAGCTTCAGTTTTCTTTGTACCGCCGCATTTACCTTCACCACATTTTCCTTCAGCAAGAACCATGTAACCTGTTTCTAGTTCAGTTGCACCAAATGGGTTTGTATCTGCACCAGCTGCAGGAGCAAATGCCATAGACGTTACAAATGCAGCGCCAAGAGCAGCTACCAATGGTTTTTTTGTAGAGTTCTTCATAATAATGTCCTTTTGTAATAGTGATAATTCGAGCTGTATATCCAGTCGTCTTGCACAAAGCGCCGACCGCTTAACTATATGCGATTTAATAGACCATGCAAAGTTAAAAAGACGTACATATTTTTTTGAAATTTGCGGAACACAGAGTGACTAGTCGAGCCTGAACTCAGCATGAATTAATCGCTGGTCTTTTTATTAAACTCGCACAATTCTTCAATTACACAAGAGCTGCAGCGCGGTTTACGAGCGATACAAGTATAGCGACCATGTAAGATTAATAAATGATGGGCATCAATTTTGAAAGCCGCAGGAACGTGCTTATCCAGTTTTTTCTCTACTTCTAGAACATTTTTACCAGGAGCTATTTTGGTGCGATTACTAACGCGAAAGATGTGAGTGTCTACCGCCATGGTGGCTTGCCCAAAGGCTGTGTTGAGAACCACATTCGCTGTTTTCCGGCCGACTCCTGGGAAGGCTTCTAGCTCTTCGCGTGTTTGCGGTACTTCGCTGTTATGTAACTCCATTAACATCTTGCAGGTTTTAATGATGTTGCTGCCCTTTGTATTGAATAAGCCGATGGTCTTAATGTAATGCTTTAACCCAGCGTCACCCAAATCAAAAATGGCCTTGGGTGTATTGGCCACGGGGTAAAGTTTATCCGTGGCTTTATTGACGCCTTTATCGGTCGCTTGCGCGGAGAGGATAACGGCAATCAGTAATTCGAACGGCGAATTGAAATTGAGTTCCGTTTCAGGATTTGGAATAGCCTCGCTGAGGCGCTCAAAAATCTGTTGGCGTTTCGTCTTATTCATGGGGTCTTATTTACTGCTCAACAAGCCATTCATTATCTTTTAAAACAATGCTGGCTTGTTTAGTTTGCGCTACATTAAGGCGGATAATGTTTTTTAACTGGCTGTTTGCAAACGGGGTGTAATGGTCGTAGATCAGTGAGTAGTTGACGATGGCATGTGATTTATCGACCTGTTCGATGGAGACGATATCTTGTATAGATTGGGCGACGGCAAGTACTCGGGCATTACGTAAGATGTCATCGCCCCACGGTTTACCCATTAACAGTGCCTTACCTTCGGTGGTGAATTTTAGATAGACACCAGAGCGGCCCGCTTTTTTGCAGCTCACCACGCCGGCATCAACCCAAGCTTGTTTGTCATTACAATTCCATCCGCGCGCGTTGTCCCCACGAGCATTTGGATTGTTGGTGACAATGCTGATGGTGTAGCCTGATGGCGTTTGCTGGGCGGATATTATTTTTAATGCCAGTTTGTTATCTAAGACAGGTGCTTTATGGCAGGCGATGAGTAGGCTGCAACTGATGAAAACAAACAGCAATTTGACTGGATGGTTTAACATGTCAATCTCCTTGGGCATTAAATCGGATAGGTATTGTAGACGAGTGATTAGGTTAACAGATGATTGATTGGTCGAAAATAGAAACAGTGTTGCTGGATATGGACGGGACTTTATTGGATTTAAGGTTTGATAATTACTTCTGGCGCTCGGTGGTGCCTGAATATTACGCGCATCAAGAGAATATGTCGCTTGATGAGGCGGTTGCCCATTTAGAGCCAATTTTTAAGGCGCAAGAAGGCTTGTTGAATTGGTATTGTTTGGATTATTGGACGCAAGAGTTGGGGATTGAAATCGCTAAACTAAAAGTCGACAATCAAGAGCACATTAAAGAGTTGCCTGATACCCGCGCTTTTTTAAGGCAACTCCAGCGGTCGTCTAAACGCTGTGTTTTAGTGACCAATGCCCACGCCGATAGTCTCAGCATCAAAATGCGGAAAACGGGCTTAATTGAGTTTTTCGATGCGATTGTATCGTCGCATGACATTGGTTATCCGAAAGAGAATCAAGGCTTTTGGGAAGTATTGCAAAAGCTCGAGGCATTTGATAAGTCCACAACCGTGATGGTCGACGACAGTCTAAGCGTGCTAAGAGCGGCCGATGAATTTGGTATCAAATATTTGGTGGCGATTACTCAGCCCGATAGCACCGAACCGCCGCGTATAGTGCATGAGTATACGGCTGTGGACAGTATAGGGAAGTTATTCCCCAATTAACGTTTCGCTGTTCGCGGTTTATGTTGCGATTTAGGATTGGCGTGCCGTTTATTAGGCGACGGTTTATACGCTCTTTTTGTGGCAGGTTTTATCTCAGGTAACGCGGCACCATCAATGCTTGAAAACGGAATTTTATGGGAAATATACGCCTCAATATCCGGTAATGAATAGGCGTACGTTTCACAAGCAAAGCTAATCGCAATGCCACTGGCGCCAGAACGCGCGGTACGACCAATTCGGTGCACATAGTCTTCGGCGTCTTGAGGCAAGTCAAAATTAAACACGTGACTAACGGCTGGTATATGCAGGCCTCGAGCCGCAACGTCGGTTGCAATGAGCAAAGGCAGCTTGCCTTCTTGGAACCGCTGAAGGATGGCTTGGCGTTTATTTTGCGGCACATCGCCTGATAAAACGGCGCTGTCAAAATCATTACCCTCTAAGAAACGGTGCACCTTATCGGCATTTCTTTTTGTGTTGATGAAGATGATTCCACGCTGTGGTTTTTCTTCCTTCAGAATTTGAATCAATAGTGGTATTTTCTCATCGTCAGCCGGGTAGTAAATTGATTCCACGACTTGTTTAGCAGTCACTTGTTCGGGTTCAATGCGCACCATCTCAGGGTTGTTCATGTGTTCATACGCAAGCTCGGTTACTTTGAACGATAGCGTTGCTGAAAAGAGCAAGTTTAGGCGATTTTCCGGCTGAGGCAATCGACGCAATAAGTAACGAATGTCATTAATAAACCCAAGATCAAACATGCGATCGGCTTCATCTAGCACGAGAACTTCAGCCGTTCTTAAATTGAAGACTTTTTGCTTAAAGAAATCGATGGTGCGTCCGGGAGTGCCGATTAAAAGATCAACGCCGTCTTCAATGGTTTTACGTTGTTTTTCATAGTCGGTGCCACCGTAGGCTAGACCAACACGAACGTTAGTATGTTTGCCGATAATTTTGGCGTCATTGGCGATTTGGATGGCCAATTCTCGGGTAGGTGCAAGGATAAGTGCTCTAACGCCAGTCTTGTTGTCAGGTGCTTTGTGGCTTAACAAGGCGTGATAGGTGGCGAGTAAAAATGCAATCGTTTTGCCAGTGCCCGTTTGAGCTTGTCCAGCGACGTCTTTTCCCGTTAGACTGACAGGTAAGGTCTGTTCTTGAATCGGCGTGCATTTTGTAAAGCCCGCGTCATCAAGGCCATCTATTAAGAGTTGAGCCAATCCAAGCGAAGAAAATTTGGTTTTAGTTAAGTGCGTTTCGGACATGTGTTTATCGTTTGAAAGTAAATAGAAAGAATGAGCAGGAGGCTAGTTAGCACTTAATTCGTGATAAGCTATGCAATAGATATCCTACCCTATTATGGGGTGGGATGCGCAGTATTAACCGAACGGAGATAAATAGTGAGTGAAAACATAGTTCATACCACCGATGATACTTTTGAACAGGACGTATTAGCGTCAGATCAACCTGTGTTGGTGGATTTTTGGGCGGAATGGTGTGGTCCTTGTAAAATGGTTGCGCCAATTTTGGACGAAATTGCGGACGAATACTTAGGTAAAGTGACCATCGTTAAGTTGGATATTGATTCAAACCCAGGTACGCCAAGACGTTTTGGTGTTCGAGGAATTCCAACCTTGATGATTTATAAAGGCGGTGAAGTTGAAGCCACTAAAGTGGGTGCGGTGACCAAGTCACAACTAGCAGCATTTATTGATAGCAACATTTAAAAATACAGCGCCTTCGTCGTAAAGGTAGACGAAGGCGTGTTTTAATGATAACCTTAAGTAAGCAGTAAATTCTTAAAGCACGCGACTGGCCGTGCAAGCAATCAAAAAAAACAAATTCAAAAAACTCTAGTGCTATTTTGGTACGTCTAATCTATTTCTAAATCCATATGAATCTAACTGAGCTGAAGCGCAAACCCGCAACTGAAATTCTTCAAATTGCAAAAGACCTGGGTGTTGATAACACCGGACGATCACTGAAACAAAATACAGTTTTCCAAATACTTAAAAAACTGGCCAAAAAAGGTGATGACATTCACGGTGATGGCGTACTTGAGGTGTTATCGGATGGTTTTGGGTTTTTAAGAGCAGCAGACGGCTCTTTTTTAGCAGGGCCGGATGATATCTATGTGTCACCGAGTCAGATTCGTCGCTTTGGTTTAAGAACCGGCGATACCATTTCTGGCAAAATTCGCCCGCCGAAAGATAATGAGCGCTATTTTGCGTTATTAAAAGTTGATCTGCTTAATTATGAAAAACCAGAACACGCAAAAAATAAGATTGCGTTTAAAGATTTAACCCCGCTTTTCCCGAATGAACGTTTATTTCTTGAATTGGGTAATGGTACGACCGAAGATTTAACATCACGCGTGATTGATTTGGTATCGCCAATTGGTAAAGGCCAACGTGGTTTGATTGTGTCGCCGCCTAAGGCTGGTAAAACGATGATTATGCAAAACTTGGCGCACTCGATTGCTCAGAATAACCCTGAGAGTTATCTGATTGTTTTGTTGATTGATGAGCGTCCTGAAGAGGTGACAGAAATGTCACGTACCGTTAAGGGTGAAGTGATTTCAAGCACCTTTGATGAGCCCGCTTCTCGTCACGTTCAAGTAGCAGAAATGGTGATTGAGAAAGCTAAAAGAATGGTCGAGCATAAACAAGACGTCATCATTTTATTGGATTCCATTACGCGTTTAGGCCGTGCGTACAATACCGTAGCGCCATCTTCAGGTAAGATTCTAACCGGTGGTGTGGATGCTAATGCATTGGAGCGCCCAAAACGTTTCTTTGGTGCTGCAAGGAATATTGAAGAAGGCGGAAGTTTGACCATTATCGCCACGGCATTGGTTGAAACGGGCTCAAGAATGGATGATGTTATCTACGAAGAGTTTAAAGGCACCGGTAATATGGAGCTGCACCTTGAGCGCAAGATTGCTGAGAAGCGTATTTACCCAGCGATTAATGTGAACCGCTCGGGTACACGCCGTGAAGAATACATTGTGGATGCGGATATTCTACAAAAAACGTGGATTTTAAGAAAAATCCTTAATCCAATGGATGAAATGGGCGCGATTGAGTTCTTATTAGAACGCTTTAAGAAAACTAAAACTAATGGTGAGTTTTTTGACTCAATGAGACGTTAGAAGGTTTGCCAGTTAACGAAAAAAAGAGCGTCAATTGACGCTCTTTTTTATGCCATATGTAGTGTGAAGCTTATGCGTTTTGTTCGCGCTTAATGGCGCGGTGGCCAATGTCTGTACGGAAATAAACCTGGTTCCACTCAATAGCGCCAACCGTTTCATACGCTTTGATTTGAGCATCTTCAACACTGTCGCCAAGGGCGCAAGCGCATAAGACACGGCCGCCGTTGGTGACGACATTACCTTCTTGTATTTTAGTGCCCGCATGGAATGTCTTAGTATCGGCTGTTGCGTCCGGAATGCCGCTAATAACATCGCCTTTGTTGTAGTCAAACGGGTAACCGCCTGCGGCTAATACGATGCCTACTGATGTCCGAGAGTCCCATTCAGCTGAAATGCTGTCTAGCTTGTTATCCAAGGCAGCATTGCATAAGTCGGTTAAATCGCTGTTTAAACGCATCATGATGGGCTGTGTTTCTGGGTCGCCAAAGCGGCAATTATATTCAAGCACTTTAGGTGCGCCTTTCGCATCAATCATCACCCCAGCGTAGAGAAATCCGCTGTATGGAATGCCATCTTTAATCATGCCGTCTAGCGTTGGCTGAATGATGGTATCCATGATGGTTTGGTGCATTTCAGGGGTCACAACCGGCGCAGGTGAGTAAGCGCCCATACCGCCCGTATTTGGGCCAGTGTCTCCATTATCACGTGCCTTATGGTCTTGTGATGAGGCCATGGGTAAGGCTTGGTGACCATTAGCAATCACAATAAAGCTGGCTTCTTCGCCAACTAAAAATTCTTCAATCACCACACGGTGACCGGCTTCACCAAAGGCGTTACCGGCTAACATATCGTTTACAGCATCAAGGGCTTGCTGCTCAGTTTCGGCGAGGATAACGCCTTTGCCAGCGGCTAAGCCATCGGCTTTAACAACGATGGGCGCACCCATCGAGCGAATGTAATCGCAAGCAGGTTCAATTTCGGTAAAGCTTTGGTAATCAGCGGTTGGGATATTGTGTCGCGCTAAAAAATCTTTGCAATACGCCTTCGAGCCTTCAAGTTGAGCTGCTAATTGAGTTGGGCCAAAGCAACGTAAATCATTGGCGGCGAATTGATCAACAATGCCGGCTACTAACGGTGCTTCTGGACCAATGATGGTGAGCTCAATGCACTCTTTTTTAGCAAAAGCCAATAAGCCCTGAATGTCTTCAGCGGCAATATCGATATTTTGGATGCCAGGTTCTTGAGCTGTGCCCGCGTTGCCTGGAGCAACGTAAACAACTTCTACTTGTTTGGATTGCTTGGCTTTCCATGCAAGCGCATGTTCACGACCACCACCACCTACGATTAATACGTTCATTGATCTGTCCTTTGTTTAGTGTCTAAAGTGACGCATGCCGGTGAAGACCATGGCGATATCATGTTCATTAGCCGCTTGGATAACTTCTTCGTCACGCATTGATCCGCCCGGTTGAATCACAGCGCGAATGCCAACAGAGGCAGCGTTATCAAGCCCGTCTCTGAACGGGAAGAAAGCGTCTGATGCCATCACCGAACCGGTTACTTCAAGGCCTGCTTGTTCGGCTTTGATGCCAGCGATACGAGCTGAATTTACGCGGCTCATTTGTCCAGCGCCAACACCAATGGTCATGTTGTTTTTGCCGTAAATAATGGCGTTAGATTTAACGAATTTAGCGACATTCCAAGTAAACAATAAATCTTGCATTTCTTGTTCTGTCGGCTGACGTTTAGTCACCACGGTTAAACCGGCATACAGTTCGTTATCCACGGTTTGAACCAGTAGACCGCCATTAACGCGTTTGAAATCTTGGCGTTCGGCGTTGTTTGTTTCCCATTGGCCGCTATCGAGCAGACG
>DUCA01000027.1:4168-7656 GCA_012960055.1 Cycloclasticus sp. | reverse complement strand
CAACCGTTGCCACAGCATTGATGGGGTATATGCTGGTAGGAACGTCGTTAGTTTCTTTCAGCTACTTGTTGATTATGTGGTTGCCTGCTTTTTTGGTGTCATTGGTATTGCGGGAAACTGGGCAGTTAAGTAAAGCCTTAGAGTTTTTAGTTATACTGGGTATGTTGGCAATTGTGGGTGTTTATGTCACGATTGATAACCCCGCCGAACTTTGGGCCGCGGGCCTACAAGATGTTATGCAATCGCTGGGTGAGCAGGAGAGTTTGCCTGTTACACAAGCTGAGTTACAAGAAGGCTTAGCCTTTTGGTCGCAATATATAACCGGTGTAGTGATAACTGGTACGTTAATTAGTTTGTTGATGAGTTTGTTGTTAGGGCGTTGGTGGCAAGGTTTGCTGTACAATGCGGGTGGTTTTGACAATGAATTCAGGAACATTAGTTTATTACCGCGCGATGGGATGGTTTTTGTAATACTGACAGCGTTTGCCGCTTTGTTAGGTGGACAGTTTTCAGAGTTGTTATGGAACATGGATATACAAGTTCTACTGTTGTTCTTTATGGTAGGTGTGTCGGTTGTTCACGTGGTGATAAAAAACAAAGGTGGAAGTAAGTTTTTACTGTTTGGTTTTTATAGCGCGGTGTTTTTTGTGCCACATTTGATATTGCCGTTAGTGTTAATTGGCTTGTCAGATGTATGGATGAATTGGCGTCAACGATTTGTAACTAAAGCGTAACGCTGGAATAAATTTTAAAAAATATAGGATTAAGTAAAGATGAACATTATTCTTCTTGAAAAAGTAGCAAATTTAGGCAACTTGGGTGACCAAGTTTCAGTTAAACCAGGTTACGGACGTAACTTCTTAATACCTGGTGGTAAAGCAGTACTTGCAACAGCTGATCGCATTGCTGAATTTGAAACTCGCAGAGCCGACCTTGAAAAAGCAGCAGCTGAGCGTTTGGCGCAAGCACAAACAAGAGCGGAAGCAGTTGAAAAATTAAGCTTAACCATTACTCACCAAGCCGGTGAAGAAGGTAAATTGTTTGGTTCAGTTGGTTTGCCAGATATTGCTGCAGCATGTGCTGAAGCAGGCGTTACTGTAGAGAAACAAGAAATCAAGTTGTCTGAAGGTTCAATCAGACAAACAGGTGAGTTTGAAGTTGCTATTCACTTGCATTCAGACGTTGTTGCGACACTTAAATTGGCTGTTGTTGCTGAATAAGCGGTTTCTATCGTTATACTAAAAGCCGGTGTCATATGACACCGGCTTTTTTTTGCGGCGAGTTTTCGCCTTACTGTACAATCAAGACCTATTAACTTTTAGATGCACCGACCAATGGAAGCTGAAGCAAATTTTGATTATGACATGCCGGATGAAACTGAGTTTCTTCGGGTTCCTCCGCATTCTTTACAGGCCGAACAATCTGTTTTAGGTGGGTTGATGCTGGACAATCAATGTTGGGATACGGTTGCAGATAAAGTGGCAGCAGAGGATTTTTACCGCAAAGATCACCGCTTGATATTTGATGCCATCGCTGATTTGGCGAAGAAAGATGAGCCATTTGATGTGGTCACCATTTCAGAAGTGTTAGGGCAAACGGGTGAGTTGGAAAGTGTCGGTGGACTAGCCTATTTGGGCGCGTTAGCAAAAGATACGCCGAGTGCTGCTAATATTGTCAGTTATGCCGCCATCGTGCGTCAGCGTTCTGTTCGACGTCAGTTGATCCATATCGGTAATGAAATTTCTGATTCTGGCTTTGATACCGAAGGCCGTGATATCAATGAATTATTGGACGAGGCTGAAAGCAAAGTTTTTAAAATTGCTGAGCAAGGCGCGAAAGGTCAAAAAGGCTTTGAATCAATCAAAGACTTGCTAGGCGTCGCTGTTGATAAGATTACCGAGTTACATGAAAATCAGAATTCATTAACGGGTGCCAGCACTGGCTTTACAGATTTAGATGAAATGACATCGGGTCTACAGCCGTCAGATTTAATTATTGTTGCGGGCCGCCCTTCAATGGGTAAAACTAGTTTTGCGATGAACTTAGTGGAAAATGTCGGCATACAAACAGGTCTACCTGTCGCTGTCTTTAGTATGGAAATGCCGGGCGATTCATTGGCGATGAGGATGATGTCTTCCTTAGGACGAATCGACCAGCATAAAGTTAGGACGGGTCAGCTAGACGATGACGAATGGCCACGGATGCAGTCGTCCATTAATATTTTGGCTGAAGCTAAAATATTTATCGATGATACCGCGGCACTGAGTCCAATCGAGATTCGTGCGCGTTCCCGCCGTTTAATGAAAGAGCATGGTCAATTAGGGTTAATCGTATTGGATTACTTACAGTTGATGCAGTCGCCGTCCAAAAGTGAAAGCCGTGTGGCAGAAATTTCTGATATTTCTCGCTCATTAAAAGCCTTAGCAAAAGAGCTTAATGTTCCCGTTGTGGCTTTGTCGCAGTTGAACCGGAACCTTGAGCAACGTCCCAATAAACGCCCTGTGATGTCAGACCTTAGGGAGTCGGGAAGTATCGAGCAGGATGCCGACGTTATCATCTTTATTTATCGCGATGAAGTCTATAACGAAGACTCTGATGCAAAAGGGCTGGCCGAAATTATTATTGGGAAGCAACGTAATGGTCCGATTGGAACCTGTCGCTTGACCTTCTTGGGGCAATATACGCGATTTGAAAATTACGCCAATGATGGGTACATGGATGATGAGTATTAATCACCCTACCTTGAATGCACTATATGACGCCTAACTCCAAAACCAATTAACCGTGGCCAGTGAGACACATGTAATAATTGATTTGGCCGCGCTGCAGCATAATGCCGCGATCGTTAGGCGCTCCGCACCGAATTCAAAAGTAATGGCTGTTATAAAAGCCGATGCATATGGCCACGGTATGTTGCGGGTTGCTAAGGCATTATCGAACGTTGATGGTTATGCGGTGGCGCGGTTAGATGAAGCGCTTACGCTTAGAAAAGCCGGTGTGAGGAAAACGATTTTGGTGTTAACTGGCTTTCTAACGGCGGATGAAATACCTCAATTCTCATCCTATGAGCTCGATACGGTCGTGCACAGTGAGTATCAAATAGAGCTATTGAATTCGATTAATATCGAGAAGCCGATATCCGTGTGGTTGAAAATAAACACCGGTATGAATCGCTTGGGTGTCGATCCCTCCTCAGTGACACGAATCAATAACGAGTTGCAATTATCAGCCAAGGTGCGTTTGCCGATAAAGTTAATGACACATTTGGCCTGTGCCGATGATATGAATTCAAGTGCTACTGAAGCACAAATTACCTTGTTCGATGACAGTATTAAGGGGCTCGGTGGTGAACAAAGCATTTGTAACTCATCAGGGCTTTTAGGTTGGCAGCACGCGCAACGCCATTGGGTGAGGTCTGGCATTATGCTGTATGGCGGCGCTCCCTTTTGTGATAGGGCGGCGAGCGAGGATTTGCTGAAGCCGGTGAT
>DUCA01000027.1:2426-4026 GCA_012960055.1 Cycloclasticus sp. | reverse complement strand
GTTAATTGCTGAGCAAGTGGTGCCGTTAGTTGGGCGTGTTTCTATGGATTCTATTAATGTTGATGTCAGTCAATGTCCTCAGATTAAGGTGGGTGATAGCGTTACCTTATGGGGCGACGGCTTAGCCATAGAGGATGTTGCTGAAAAAAGTGGCGCCATTTCATATGAATTGATGTGTGGGATTACTGATCGAGTAAGCCGAGTAATAAAAGGTGCAATCGATGGCGAGTAAAGCGCCTTTTTTCGTCGTTAGTAGTGTTCATGCAGTGGCGTTGCCGTCGACCAGGGAGTGTTTTTCGATATGCGATTTTATCGCCTTGGCCAATGTTTTTTCGGCTGACGTGTTTATCATTTATAAGGGTTTGGATTTGTTCAGGAAAGCTTTCGATGAAAGACTCGTGTGACGAGCGAGAGCTTTAATTGGCTGGGGGGCAGTGGCTAGGCTATCGATAACGAAGGTGTTTGAGGTATCCGACCAACAGTAGATATCTCATGCTCCAGATGAAAAACGTCAACCAGTCTGTTGTTAAAAAAAAGAGTTAGCTTCGCCATAGGTAATATTCCTTATTGCCCTAAGTATAGATGACCAAGATTATTGCGTTGTTTTTTTGCATGCTTTCGTTCAATTGAATTTAGCGAGTTTTACCGTGTTATCTTCCATTTGTACTATTTCAATGGGGTGGCCGTATAGTTTAAGGCTAGTGCCTTGTTCAGGAATAGACTCGAGGTGCTCAAGTATTAGGCCATTTAATGTTTTAGCGCCATCGGTCGGCAAGTCCCACTGTAACGTGCGATTGAGTTCCCTGATGGTGATGTTTCCGCTGATCAGAATAGCCCCGTCAGCTTTTTTCTGAATATTCGGTGAGCTATCAGATGGGTCGGTGGTGAACTCGCCAATCACTTCTTCGAGAACGTCTTGCAGGGTAATGAGTCCTAAAATATGGCCGTATTCGTCAACGATAATAGCCAAGCGTTTTTTATTCTGTTGGAAATTAATAAGCTGTTTATAAAGCGAGGTGTTGTTGGGAATAAAGTACGGTTTAACCTGGTTTGAAAGTAATGTTAGGTGCTCAAAATCGTCGTGATTGATAGATGCAAAAATATCTTTCTTTCTAAGGTGGCCCTGAATTGAATCGACGTTGGTGGTGAAAATAGGTAAGTTTGAATAAGGTGAGTTGAGTATTTGTTTTTTGATATCGTCAATATCATCATCTAGGTCGATGCCATGAATCTCATTTATCGGCGTCATGATGTCTTCAACAGTCGCTTGTTGGAGGTCTAAAATACCCAGTAACATTTCTTTATGCTCATCGGGTATCAGTGTTCCAGCCTCGGTGACGACTGTACGTAGTTCTTCATGCTGTATTGCCGTGTCTACAGGGGGTTGTGTATCAACTCCAAAAACCCTAAGCAGTTGATTAGATAAAGTATTTATTAGCCAGACCAATGGGTATAAGAGCTTTAGTAAAGGCGTGTAAATAGCGGAGGCGAAAAAAGCCAAACGTTCAGGGTAGTTAGCCGCCCAAGTTTTTGGAGCCACTTCAGAAAAAATTAGAATGACGAAGGTTAATAGCCCTGCGGCGATTGCAATACCCGCCTC
>DUCA01000027.1:0-2210 GCA_012960055.1 Cycloclasticus sp. | reverse complement strand
ATCAGTATTACTAAAAGACTAAAAAGAAACCCTAACGAGAGATCGGTCAAAATAAGTGTGCAGAATAATTAATAGGAAGTACTTTCTAAGGGTTGTTGTATTCGCTGTCAAGTTAAAACAAAGATGAGGAATGAATAAACACACAATTCAAAAAAAACCGCATTGACAGCTCGTTTTTTGACATACTAGGGTGTATGAAATTAAATTGACATGGAAGTTGGTTTTATGGCGCTACAAAAAGCATTCGTGATAGACGACGATAAGAGTCGTTACGCACAAATTTCAACGGTATTGAATTTCTTAAATTATAAGGTTAAGTCGCTAGCAATTGACAGGCTGCAAACGGCGGTCAGTAAAGACGAGCTCCCACTTGTCGTTTTAGCAGAGGGCGCCTCATTCAAAGAAAATGACGTACGCGCCTTTTTCGCTAAACATCAAAACCAACAACCTTTTTTATATCTCCATAACAAAGGCAAAACCCCAAAAATAACTAAAATCTTGGCTAATTATCTTGTGCCTCTGGAGTGGCCAACGACGTATCAAGACTTTGTTAATGGCATTCGTCGATTGCAGTCGGCAGAAAACTCATTAAATGAAGAAGCCTCGCGACGCACAGCGGAATTATTTAAGAGCCTAGTCGGTAACAGTCAAGAGATTAAGCGCGTTAGGCGATTAACGCATTGCTAACGGTCGGCCGAGGCCAACGTTTAGGCCTGTTTGCGGGTAGCGGCGTGGGTAAAAGTGTCCTGCTCGGTATGATGACGCGTTATACCAACGCCGACGTTATTGTTGTTGGTTTAATCGGTGAACGGGGTCGTGAGGTAAACGAGTTCGTTAGAAAAACCTTGGGGGCCGAAGGTTTGGCGCGAGCGGTGGTCGTCGCCACACCGGCCGACCATCCGCCATTGATGCGTATGCACGGGGCGATGTTGGCAACCACTATTGCTGAATATTTTCGTGATCAGGGTAAGAATGTTTTATTGTTGATGGATTCCTTAACGCGTTATGCGCAAGCGCAACGAGAAATTGCCTTGGCCATCAATGAGCCGCCGGCAACGAAAGGCTATCCACCATCCGTGTTTAGTAAGCTGCCAAGCTTAGTCGAGCGCGCGGGTAATTCAGATGAGGGTGAAGGTTCTATTACCGCGTTCTATACGGTGTTAACAGAGGGTGATGATTCAAACGACCCGATAGCGGATGCTAGCCGTGCTATCCTCGATGGTCATATCCACTTATCTAGGTCTTTAGCGGAGGCGGGGCACTTTCCGGCGATTGATATGGAAGCATCGGTCAGCCGTTTGATGACGGAGGTTACGCCAGAAGAACACCAAGATATGGCGCGAGAATTTAGGAAAATTAATTCAACCTATCAGCAAAATGCTGATCTGATAAATGTTGGTGCCTATCAGCCTGGTTCTAATCCGGCGGTTGATCAGGCCGTCGATATGCATGAATCAATGCTAGTCTTCTTACAACAACGATTAACCCAGGCGGTCAATTTTGACGAAAGTGTTGAAGGCTTGCGAGACGTATTGCAACACGGTGAGTCGGTTGCTGTGGCCGCGGGTGTATAAGTGGGTAGTAGGGTAAAAAAGTCGAAAAGATTCGAGCCAGTTAAAGAAATGGCTAAACACAGAGAAACAGCGGCTGCGGTTAGGATGAACCAATCGTTGATAGAGCAGCAAAAATCGCTAGATCAACTGGAAAAGTTAAGGGGCTATCGAGATGACTATGTCGTTCAGTTCAAATTAAAAGGTCAAAGCGGCATGTCCGCTTCTAGGCTGCAAGATTATCAGTCTTTTGTGCAAAAGCTTGATCGTGCAATCGATGAACAAGTCAAAACAGTGCAAAATATGCGGATAAAAGTGGGCGAGCACCAATGGGCGTTCAAAAAAACCAATAGCCGCAAAAAGGTGGTTGAAAAACTCATCGAAAAATCTAAGCAACAAGAAATGCTTGTTGAAGGCCGTAAAGAGCAAAACGAAGCGGATGACCGAGTTTTTAAAGGCTCGACTTTCGATTAATAAAGACACTTTGAACTGTCTTGATAAGCATCACCGATATTTTTATTTTTTTCTAGCGGCTCCTGACTTATAATGCGCCCATGAATATTTCAGAGTTGTTAGAACAGGGCGTTAATTTGATGCTGCTTGGGATGGGAATGGTTTTTTTCATCTTAGGCTTGCTGGTTGTTGTTATTAAGGGCGTAT
>DUCA01000026.1 GCA_012960055.1 Cycloclasticus sp. | reverse complement strand
GCTCATACATGTTTGCTAAGTTAATCAACGCAGAGGTGTTGTTTTTTTCGGCTAGCATTAACCAAATTTCATGTGCTGCATCGTACTGTGCCATTTTATATTTAGCATATGCCTCTAGCGACTGAACGGCTTGCACACTGTTTTTATCGCGACCCGCAGTAAATTCATTCGCGTGCGACAAACCAACCATGCACACCGAAAAAACCAGCACAAGAATGCGAAAAGTCATATTAGATATAGTGATCTATTAATAAGACCGCAAAGATAATCATTAAATAATAAATGGAAACTCTAAACGCCTTCATGGCAATAACATCGTCGGCTGTTTTCTTTAATAAAATGGCGTAATAAAGAAACCAAAAACCCAAACCAATAGCGAATGCCAAGTATAAGTATCCGCTCATCCCCGTTAGGAACGGCAACAAGCTCACTACGATTAACAACACGGTATAAAGAACAATTTGCAACCGAGTGAATTCAGCACCGTGCGTCACAGGCAACATGGGGATATCTGCTTTTGCGTACTCTTCTCTACGTGCCACCGCTAATGCCCAAAAATGTGGTGGCGTCCAGATGAAGATAATTAGAAACAACAACAACGCGTGTGGGTCAATTGTATTCGTTACTGCGCACCAGCCCAATACGGGAGGTGCAGCGCCCGCTGCGCCGCCAATAACAATATTTTGGGGGGTCGCGTGTTTTAAATAAACCGTATAAACAACGGCATATCCAATTAAAGAAAGGAACGTCAGGAAAGCAGTTAATTCATTGACTAAAAAGGTCAACACCAGCATGGCAATAGCGCCTATGGTAAATGCGAAACCTAATACTTGCGCGCCATTTAAATCACCATGCGGTAAAGGTCGGCCTTTCGTACGTGCCATTTTTGCATCATATTTTTGATCCAAATAATGATTAATCGCAGCCGCTGAAGAAGCAGCTAAGCCAATCCCTATTGTTCCAAATATTAATGGCTCCCACGGCACCATGCCCGGCACCGCTAAAAACATCCCAACGACAGCGGTGAATATAATCAACATGACGACTTTAGGTTTACATAACTCGTAGTAACTTTTCCAGCCTATGCCGTTTATTGGGTCATCAATGGTTTGTTCAGTCAAAATAGAACCTTTTAAATTATTCGTTGTTAAGTCTAAAGTTTATATAAACCAAACTGAGTAGTAGAACGGCTGCAATTGCATTATGCGCTACTGCTACGTGCAGTGGCAAATTTAGCAATACATTAAATATTCCTAAGCCTACTTGCGTCACTAGCAACCCAAGCATCATGAGTGATTCTTTGAACGCACTTAACCTGATTAGGAAAATAGCCAATAATCCAAGCACTGCTGTTGTCACCAACGCACCTATACGATGCACCCAATGAATGGCGGCTCTCGCTTCATTGCTGAGCACGCCAAATTCGTAATCAACGCCAAGCCCACGCCACAAAACAAAACCTTCTTTATAATCGACGTCAGGGCTCCATGCGTCACCATAACAAGTCGGAAAGTCTGGGCATGCTAATGCGGCGTAATTGGTACTAGTCCAACCGCCTAACGCTATTTGAACGACCAGCACGACCATCGCTATCGATGCTAATGATTTAACACATCCGTTTCTATTTTCATCCGCTAATCGTTTATTTCTTACCCGTAATAACAGTAACAACAAAAGGCTGAGTGTGGCTAACCCTCCCAGTAAGTGACTCATAACAATCACTGGTTTTACCAACAACGTTACCGTCCACATGCCCAAGGCACCTTGAAACATAACCAATAACGACAGTGATGTCGTTAATCCACGTAAGTGCAACTCTGGCTTACGCCACGCCATAAAAGTCAGTATCAAAATAACCAACCCCAAGGTACTGGCGAAATAACGATGAATCATTTCTTTCCACGCTTTAGAGGCTTCAAGCGGGCGTTCATAATTTTCTGCCGCGTATTCAATACCTTCTTGCGATTCGTCTAATATTAGACTGCCATAACAACCTGGCCAATCAGGGCAACCGAGACCTGCATCTGACAAGCGCACATACGCACCTAACACCACAACAAATAACGCCAACAAGGTGGCGAATATAGTTAAGTTTCTAAACATGTTGTTATCCGATCTGTGATGCTTTAAACAAGAGTTTTAAATCTTTTTGTATGCCGTAGGGATCTGCATTTTCTTGATACTTCATCATAATATTTCCCAAAGGATCCAGTAACAACATGTCACCATCAATCAGCCCTTCAACTAATTCGCTAAGTTTTTCTATATGTTCTGTGCTCCACGAATAAACGCTGAGGTCGGCATCATTGAGTAGCAGCGCATTAACCTTTTCTGTTGTCTTAGCAAGGTATACCCTTTTGAATCGTTTAGAATTTTTGTTCAACAAAACTTTTAGTTGACCTAATATATGCACCGATTTTATGCACGCCTGAGAGCATTTGCCATCTAAATCAATATGTAATAAGACCCATCGCCCCTTCAAGTGCCCCATGTCGATGTCAGACCCACCCTCAATGAATTCGCTTAATTCTGAAGGAATCGCCGGTGAAATTAACTCACCATTATTTTTAGTTTCCACTCCCTCTAATAACTGCGGATTCATGTACACAGTCCATGCTGTTATTACCGGAAGAGAAAATAGTGTTGCGATAAAGACTAATTTCAGCCTATTTTTAGTTATTGAGTTCATTCTTTTCTTCGTGTTAGTTTAATTGTTAGTACTAAATAAATAATTACCCAAGTAGCAGATAGTGCAAACCACTGGAAGGCATATCCATGATGTTTTTCGGGCCCCATTTTCATCGGCACCCAATCACGGTCATAACCATTAGGCTCATGACTGTTTAACAATAGCTGATAGGGTAATACCTTATATCCAAGCCGTTCTGCGACATTCTTAACATCAATCACCTGTGTAACAGCAGGCCAATTAGCAGATAGCACGTCTGCTCCTTCTAGTTTTAGCCCTACACTTGGAAAGTGGTCTAATCTCCCAAGGACCGATACTCCAACCACTGCGGTTTGAATGTCAGGCAAGACACTTCTATTGTCACCTAACGGCACCCAGCCTCTATTTAATAATATTGCATTGCCATCATTTAGTTTCAATGGCGTCAGTACGAAATACCCTGCTAGACCGTGTTTTACTTGATTATCAATAAGTATTTGTTGTTGACTATCTAGCCTGCCACTGACCCTAACCGGCAAATAACGTAAATTATCTTGTCCCAAGTCAACCGTAGACAATGGCGTAGGATTTAAATTCATCCTACTGCTCTGTAAATCTAATAAATTTTGTTTTTCCTTAGCCCGATCAAGTTGCCAATTGCCTAGACTAAGCAACAACCAAAGGACTAAAATGGCTAACAAACTTAAAAATACATTTGCTTTAAATTGCATTAATCAATACGTCATTGCTTTTTCATTCAAATAGAAACACTCAATCTCAAATGAGACTTACCTTATGCCCCCATTAATTAAATACCTCGTTGTTTTCACGTTATGCGTGATTATCTACAATCTTTTTAAAGCGTTTTATCATCTGTCAAAAAGGGAATCAACGCCAAAGCAAGTTGTTAAATCCCTAGCTATTCGTGTTGGCCTTTCTTTAACCTTATTTGTTTCTCTACTTTTCGCTTCTTACTTGGGCATTATTCAACCGCATGGGTTAGTCCCTGTGCAAAAACCCGCTGAACAAGCCATTTCTCTCCCTGATTTAGATAGATAAACGTTCCTTAAAGTGATGTTCTAACTGACTGGGTTTCATACTTTAAAGGAATAAAAAAGGCGCTACTACGTAGCGCCTTTTTTATTCTCAAATGTTTGTTACAGCCAGTAAACAAATATAAACAAGCCCAACCACACAACATCAACAAAATGCCAGTACCAAGCAGCCGCCTCAAAGGCAAAGTGATTTTCAGGTGTGAAGTGACCCTTTATGCTACGGAACAACATCACCGTCAGCATAATAGCACCAACTGTTACATGAAAACCGTGGAATCCGGTCAGCATGTAAAACGTTGAGCCGTATACGCCTGTACCCAGTGTTAAATTAAGCTCGTGGTAACCATGGCTATATTCTAATACCTGTAAACCCACAAATATAAATCCCAGAGTTACTGTTAACGCTAAACCAATGATTAATTGTTTACGTTTATTAGCAACCAAGCCCCAATGCGCCCATGTGCACGTCACACCACTTGTTAATAGCAATAACGTATTGATTGCAGGCAAGCCCCATGCGCCCATTTTCTTATATTCACCGCCGATATCTCCAGGACCATTTGTAGGCCAAATCGCCTCAAAATTACTCCAAAGGAATTCGTTAGTAGAAGCACCAGAACCATCGCCTGCTAACCAAGGCACTGAGAATATACGTATGTAATATAGCGCACCGAAAAATGCGGCGAAAAACATAACTTCCGAGAAAATAAACCAAATCATTCCCATACGAAATGATGCATCTTCACCATGTCCATACGTGCCTGATTCGCTCTCGTCAATCACTTCTCCAAACCAGCCAAACATCATATAAACCAGGATTAAGAATCCCACAATCATGACGTTTGTTGCTGATGTAGAACCGTTGAGCTGGTTAGCAAAGCCACCTAGCAACAACGTAAGTCCAATCGATCCAACGATAGGCCATTTGGCATCATGTGGAATGAAATACGCGTTTTCTGATTCTGAAGACATAAATTTACCTATCCCAATTATTTATTCTTAAAGTGCATCCAATCAACACACTATTTATTTGTTAGAAATATAAATGAACCTATATAAAATGTAGCAGCAATTCCAACTAAAACCACCACGGCTATTATATTTTTTCTTTTTTGATCACTCATTTAAGTTCATTATGCGCCCACTTTAGTAGGCGCACATTATATTTATTTAATTTCTGGTGCCGTCGTAAAACTGTGATAAGGGGGAGGCGATGGCAATGTCCACTCTAAACCTTCCGCACCTTCCCAAACTTCATCAGTCGCTTTCTCGCCACCTTTAATTGTTTTGTAAACAATGTAGCAGAAGAATACTTGTGACAGGCCGAATACAAAACCACCAATGCTTGACCACATATTGAATTCTGCAAACTGCACAGCATAATCAGGAATACGACGCGGCATACCTGCAAGTCCTAAGAAATGCTGCGGGAAGAACAATACATTCACAGATACCGTTGAAATCCAAAAGTGCCACTGACCCATTTTCTCGTTATACATATTACCGGTCCACTTTGGTATCCAGTAATAAACCGATGCCATAATCGCGTAAATTGCACCTGTCACTAATACGTAGTGGAAATGCGCAACAACAAAGTACGTATCGTGGTATTGGAAATCAGCCGGTGCAATCGCAAGCATCAAGCCTGAGAAGCCACCAATGGTAAACATGATCACAAAGCCAATTGAGAATAACATCGGTGTTTCAAATGTCATTGAGCCCTTCCACATGGTAGAAATCCAGTTAAATACTTTTACACCAGTCGGTACCGCAATTAACATAGTTGCATACATGAAGAATAATTCCCCTTGTAGCGGCATACCCACTGTAAACATATGATGCGCCCAAACGATGAATGATAAGAACGCGATGGAAGACGTCGCGTAGACCATCGAGCTATAGCCAAACAGTGGCTTACGCGCAAACGTAGGAATAATCTGAGACACAATACCAAACGCTGGCAAAATCAAAATATACACTTCAGGGTGCCCAAAGAACCAGAAAATGTGCTGGAATAAGACTGGATCACCACCACCGGCTGCGTTAAAGAATGTTGTATCGAAGAACTTGTCCGTTAATAGCATGGTAACCGCACCCGCGAGCACCGGCATTACGGCAATCAACAAATACGCTGTAATGAACCATGTCCATACGAATAAAGGCATTTTCATTAATGTCATGCCTGGCGCACGCATATTTAGAATCGTAACAATCACGTTAATCGCACCCATCACTGATGAAATACCCATCATATGGATAGCAAAGATCATGAACGGGAAGCCGTTACCACCTTGTAGAACTAACGGTGGATAAATCGTCCAACCACCGGCTGGTGCACCACCGTCCATAAAGAATGTGCCTAACAACATGGCAAATGCAAAAGGAAGAATCCAGAAGCTCCAGTTATTCATTCTTGGCAACGCCATATCGGGGCCACCAATCATAATAGGCAACATCCAGTTAGCTAACCCAACAAATGCTGGCATAACCGCACCAAAAATCATCACTAAGGCATGAACCGTGGTCAATTGATTAAAGAAACCGGGGTCTATAAATTGCAGACCTGGCTGAAATAGCTCAAGACGAATGATCATGGCCATTGCGCCACCTACCATAAACATTACTAATGAGAATAATAAATACAGTGTGCCAATGTCTTTATGGTTAGTCGTAGTAACCCAACGCATTAGACCTTTTGCTGGACCGTGATCGTGATGATCGTCATGTGATTCTGTAACAGTCGTCATTATCTTAATCTCCTGATTATCTTAATGCGGCAATTTGTGCAGGCTGAACAGCATCGCCTACTTTATTGCCTAATGAATTACGTTGATAGGTGATAACCGCAGCCAACTCAACATCACTTAGCTGGTCTTTAAAACCAGCCATTGCTGTGCCAATTTTACCGTTCATCACCATATTGATATGGCTATTGATATCGCCTGTTGCGATAGCACTTCCGGTAATCGCTGGGAAAACACCCGGAATACCTTCACCTTTTTTCTGGTGGCAAGCAACGCAATTTGCGCGGTAAACCTTTTTCCCTTTTTGCTTGAGCTCACGGGGATCTAAATCTTCAATCGCTGCTAACTTAGCAGATGCTGCCGCACCTTTTTGCTCTGCTAGCCATGCTTCGTAGTCTTCTACAGATTTTACGACGACAACAATCGGCATAAACCCATGATCCCGGCCACATAACTCAGCACATTGCCCACGGTATACACCAGGTTCGTCTACTCTTACCCATGCTTCATTAATAAAGCCAGGGATTGCATCTTTTTTCCAACCAAAGTCAGGCACCCACCATGCGTGGATTACATCTGCTGCGGTTAATAAAATGCGAACTTTTTTGCCTACTGGAAGCACTAAAGGATGATCCACATCTAACAAATAATTTTCAACCGTGGCAGGATCGATATCTGACCCTACTTGACGTGCCTCGTTGCTTTTAGCATCCAACGAACTAAAGAAAGCAACGTCTTCACCAATGTATTCATAACCCCATTTCCACTGGTAACCGGTCACTTTAACGGTCATATCTGCTTCCGACGTATCGTGCATATCAATTAATACTGTCGTTGCAGGAATCGCCATCACAACTAGGATGACAAAAGGAATAACTGTCCAAACCAATTCAGCCGTCATACTTTCATGAAACTGAGCTGCAACAGCGCCTCGAGATTTACGATGATATATCATCGAGTAAACCATCGCTCCAAATACAACCACACCGATAGCAACACAAACCCACAGGATTAACATATGCAAGTCATACACCTGCCTGCTCGTTTCAGTCACCCCTACTGGCATATTCAGCCCATACTCCGCATGTGCAACGCCAGACATAAATGTCAGTACCGCGCCACCAGCAAAAAGTTGCTTTAGTTTATTCACAGAAACAGTCTCCCTTATTTTTTAACTTTCAAACTAACTAAATGATGGCG
>DUCA01000025.1 GCA_012960055.1 Cycloclasticus sp. | reverse complement strand
CATTACAAATATTGGGCGTACATTGTTTTGGTGATCAAGCAGCAGAGATCATACATATTGGGCAAGCTATTATGTCGCAACATGGTGATGCCAATACCCTGCTCTACTTTACTAATACAACATTTAATTACCCAACCATGGCTGAAGCGTACCGTGTTGCCGCTCTCAATGGCTTGAACCGCCTAGAAAACCATTAATCCTCTATTCATTCTCAGGCGTTATTGTTCGTATGCTTTAATGATAAATGGAGACGAAAATGAATAAATGGATATTATTATTGAGTTTGAGTTTTTTTGTTAACACCTGTCGCAGCACATGAAGCGCAGCGTGAAGGTATTGTAAATTGACAAGCATTCTCCAGTACTGCAGTGTAAACCGATACGATACAGGCTCTGATTGCTACTGAAGAGGAAAATTATGTCGCTTCAATTTTGGCCAAAAAATTAACAAGACAATGGCTTAGGCGGTCAAGACTGCCAGGTCGTTTAAAGACGTTGAAATAACGGCTCGTCAATATACCTCCCATCAAATATATAACAAGCGAGTTTTAAGGCTTGCCGCGGCATTCAAACAATTATCCTAGAAAGTAAGCTCCACCCCACCCCCGAACAATTAGGTGAGTTAATTGGTTTGCTGCAAAAAAAGCTTCTCATCAAGTCGCTACGTTATTTCGTGTCTAAAGAAACAGTAGCGCCTATTAGCAAAGAACTAACTGAGCAAGCGATTAACAATTTTAGACAGCAAGCTCGAATGATTACCCATGATTTCGATAAAATAAATAGCTTCTACGTCAAATTAGTATTAATACGAATAAGCAACATCGCCTTGTTTATTAGGCCGAGTCAGGAAGGGTGTCGGTTGATTAATAAGGGGTAAAAAACCTCAGCTAATCTTCAATAAAACACATCTAATATTCGAGTTAATATCAATGGTTCTATTTGGTTAATCAAATAATTACAGTTTGTAAGTAATATATATTAAATTTATATTACTGCGGCTTCTTAGTACTATATTGATTTCTCTTTTAACCCTTTTTTTACTTTTATCAGTAAATGCATTTGGGCAATTCGTTCATTAATTCGAGAATGTAAGGGGTAAATATTTTTCGCTGTTTCGAAAATTTCAAGTGCTTCGACTAACCTTTCTTGATGCGCGAACATTAAGCCTTTTCCAGCCAGCGCACCAAAATGTCTCGGTTCAAGTTCTAAAGTCCGTTGAACGCTTTCTAAAGATTCCTCGTGCCTATCCATAAAAAAAAGAATAGTGGCATGCATATTCCAGCCTTCAGAGAAATTTGGTTTTTTTTTAGTAATTGCAGTAAATATTTCCAACGCCTCTTGAAATGAACCCTCGCGCATCGCTGTGCCTCCCCAACTCATACGTTGGTCTATTTCTTTTTCGCCTGACTGCCCCCATATTCGTATGATTTCATATTCAACCGCCCTGGCTTCTTTTACGTTGACGGCATTGCTTAATTTTTCAAACAGCGTATCTAATTGCGAATCGCCTTGGTCGGCCACTAAAATACTTGGGGAGAATGAGAAAATAAAACCTATCAATAAAACAAAAGTTATTCGAGTAATTTGGGTTGCTGGCATCATAATTAAACACATAAAGATTCCCTTACTTTATACAACCCTCACGTTATATCAGACAATTCGTTTTTAAACTAATTGATAAAACAACCTTTTGGTAAAAAAATTCACAAAAAAGGCGCTGTAGAAACAGCGCCTTTTTTGTTTCTAGTTAACTAGTGTTAACTAGCAATTTTCACCGTATCGGCAATTTTTTGATACTCTTCGATTTGGTCGAAGTTCAAATAGCGATACGTGTCTTCTGCCATGGTATCAATCTTCTTAGCGTATTCCATATACTCTTCTTTGCTAGGGATTTTACCAAGGATTGCACCAACCGCGGCCAACTCAGCAGATGAAAGATACACATTAGCGCCATTTCCAAGGCGGTTGGGGAAGTTACGTGTTGATGTGGAAATAACAGTTGATTGTTCAGCAACACGCGCTTGGTTACCCATGCATAATGAGCAGCCAGGCATCTCTGTACGTGCACCTGCACTACCGTAAATACTATAGTAACCTTCTGCTGTTAATTGAGCTTCGTCCATTTTTGTAGGAGGAGTTACCCATAAACGCGTTGGCAATACACCGCCAAACTCTTCTAGTAACTTACCTGCTGCACGGAAATGACCAATGTTTGTCATGCATGAACCGATGAAGACTTCATCAATTTTAGTGCCTGCAACATCAGACAATGTTTTTACATCATCAGGATCATTTGGGCACGCAAGAATTGGCTCATGAATATCACTCATGTTGATTTCGATGATCTCTGCGTATTCCGCATCGGCATCTGCTTCCATTAACTCAGGGTTTACCAACCATTTTTGCATTGAAACAATACGGCGTTCTATCGTTCTTACATCACCGTAGCCTTCAGCAATCATCCATTTCAACATGGTGATGTTTGAGTTTAAGTACTCAATGATAGGTTCTTTGTTAAGTTTAATAGTACAACCGGCTGCTGAACGTTCTGCAGATGCATCCGATAATTCAAATGCTTGCTCAACTTTTAGGTCAGGTAAACCTTCAATTTCAAGCACGCGGCCAGAGAATGCATTGATTTTTCCTTCTTTAGCAACTGTTAATAAACCTTGTTTAATAGCAGCCATAGGAATGGCATTGACCATGTCACGTAATGTGATGCCTGGTTGTATTTCACCGGAAAAGCGAACCAATATTGATTCTGGCATATCTAACGGCATCACACCGGTTGCAGCGGCAAATGCCACTAAACCAGAGCCTGCAGGGAATGAAATGCCTAATGGGAAACGTGTGTGTGAATCACCACCTGTACCAACGGTATCGGGAAGCAACATACGGTTTAACCAAGAGTGAATAATGCCATCACCTGGGCGTAATGGAACCCCGCCACGGTTCATGATGAAATCAGGTAGCGTGTGGTGAGTAACCACGTCGACTGGCTTAGGATACGCCGCTGTGTGACAGAATGATTGCATCACCAAGTCAGCAGAGAAGCCAAGGCAAGCCAGGTCTTTAAGCTCATCACGGGTCATAGGGCCGGTTGTATCTTGTGAGCCAACCGTTGTCATATGCGGTTCACAATAAACACCGGCACGAATACCTTCAACGCCACAGGCTTTACCAACCATTTTTTGAGCCAAAGTAAAGCCTTTGCCACTGTCTACGTGTGATTCTGGTGTACGGAATAATTCTGATGCACCTAAACCTAACGCCGTGCGTGCACGTAGTGTTAATCCACGGCCAATAATTAACGGAATACGGCCGCCGGCTTGTACTTCATCAAGCAAGACGTTTGATTTTAGTTCAAATTCAGTTAATACCTCATCCGTACCGCTTTTTGTTACTTTGCCTTCGTATGGGTAGATGTCGATCACATCGTTCATATTCAGCTTGCTTACATCCATCTCAATGGGTAACGCGCCTGAATCTTCCATTGTGTTGAAGAAAATTGGAGCAATTTTGCCACCAAGGCATACACCGCCTCCGCGCTTGTTTGGAATATAAGGGATGTCGTCACCCATGAACCACAACACAGAGTTAGTGGCAGATTTACGTGAAGAACCGGTTCCAACAACGTCGCCAACGTAAGCTAATTGAATACCGTCTTTTTGCATTTCTTTGATTTGAACAATAGGACCTTTCTCACCCGCTACGTCAGGGTTAATGCCGTCGCGTGGCATTTTAAGCATCGCTAACGCGTGCAAAGGAATATCAGGACGTGACCATGCGTCCGGTGCAGGTGATAAATCATCGGTGTTTGTTTCGCCGGTTACTTCGAACACTTTAACGGTTAACTTTTCAGCCAAAGCTGGTTTGCTCGTAAACCATTCAGCATCTGCCCAAGATTGAATAACGCGTTTAGCAGTGGCATTACCGGCATCCGCTTTTTCTTTAACGTCATGGAATGCATCGAACACTAATAAAATGTGTGATAACTGGTCTGCTGCCGTTTCTGCAAGGTCGGCATTATCCAGAAGATCCACTAATGGCATGATGTTGTAGCCGCCAAGCATAGTACCCAATAATTCTGTTGCACGAGATGCATCAATTAATGGTGATGAGGCTTCGCCTTTCGTTATGGCGGCTAAAAAGCCTGCTTTAACATAGGCTGCTTCGTCAACACCTGCAGGAACACGGTTAGTTATAAGGTCGAGTAAAACCGCATCTTCACCAGTAGGAGGATTTTTTAACAAATCAATAAGACCAGCAACCTGATCAGCATCTAATGGTTTAGGTACAATACCCATCGCTGCGCGTTCTTCTACATGTTTGCGATATTCTTCTAACACAGTTAACTCCTTTGATTAAATTGAGAGGCTTTTAAAATAAGCAAAACTTACCTTAATTAGCCGTTGATTTTAGCATTTTATCGTTAAAATTGACAGGGATAACCAGACGGTGTTTGATAGGCACCATCTATATATAGCTCAACCCCATTAGCAATATGTGTTTAATTCTTTTTGCCTACAATCACCTAGAACAATACAAGTTGGTATTAATTACCAACCGTGATGAGTATCACCATAGAAAAGCAAAACAGGCAGATTTTTGGCTAGAACAGCCATCTATTTTCGGTGGTATAGATTGCGTTGCAGGGGGAAGTTGGCTAAGTGTTGATAAGGCCGGAAGACTCGCCGCGGTTACCAATGTACGTAAACCACCTTTTGGACAAACTGCAAAACATTCTCGTGGCGACTTAGTTAAAGACTTCTTATCTACCAATTTGCCAGCAAGCGACTACTTAGCAGAACTAAAATCTAACGATGGGGATTTCGGTTTATTTAACCTGCTACTATTTGACGACAGCGGTCTATGGCATTATTCCAGCGATACACATCAGGCCCAACTGATTCAAAAAGGAATTCACGGGGTGAGTAATGCAACATTGAATACACCGTGGCCTAAACTTAAAAGCGGTTGCGAATGTTTAAGACAAGAATTAAACAGTGACGAACTCAATACCGAAAATTTATTGAATATTTTGCAATCTCAACAAAAGCCAAACTATAGCGAACTGCCCAATACGGGTGTTAGCCATGAATTTGAGCAACTGCTGTCCCCTATTTTTATCCGAAACAACGAATATGGAACCCGCTGTTCAACGTTGATAACCATTGACCAACATAACACGCTGATATTTCACGAATTATCTTATAATCCGGAAGGAGCTATAATGACAAAGGTCTTGCAACAAATTAAAATTGACTCGCAGCCTCCCTACGCAAGGTCAACGTTATGATAAACATGTTGCACATCGTCTAGCTCATTCAGCATCGCTAAAAATTTCTCGAAAAGCTCTACGTCATCAACACTAAGCGATGTAAAGGCATGAGGAATAAACTGAATTTCATCGACTTCAAAATCAACATCACCAAGGGCATCTAAGATAGCTTGTCGTGCTTTAAAGTAATCTGTATGCGGTGCGAAAACAGATATTTTTCCATCTTCGTTTTCTATATCGCTGACATCAACGTCCGCATCCATCAAAATTTCTAATACCGCATCTTCGTCGTCGTATTTGAAAACAAGAATAACGCAGTGGTCGAACATATGGCTGACGCTACCTTGCGTACCAATTTTACACTTGGTTTTAGTAAATGCTTGACGAACATCACCAAAAGTACGGTTAGGGTTATCGGTTAAGCAATCAATAATTGCCATGCAACCACCAGGGCCATAGCCCTCGTAACGTGCCGGAAAGTAATCTTCCCCACCCCCACCTTTTGCTTTATCAATGGCCTTTTCTATTACATGGGTCGGAACCTGGTCTTTTTTAGCTCGGTCTATTAAGCTACGCAAAGCAAGATTTCCTTCTGGGTCAACCCCGCCCGACTTAGCGCTCACATAGATTTCACGACCATAGCGGCTATAAACTTTCGCCTTCATATCCGATGTTTTTGCCATCGATTCTTTGCGATTTTGATACGCTCTACCCATCTAGCTAATCTCCGTAATATTTATGTGTTATTAAGTGTTGTTATGTTAATGCGGGGTTAAAGCGCATTTAAGCCTAGCCCTAAATCTGCTTTTATGTCGTCTGCATTTTCAAGCCCAACCCCTAAGCGCAACAACGCATCAGTTATCCCGGCTTTCGCGCGCTCTTCTTCTGATAAGCGCCCGTGCGTGGTGGTTGACGGGTGAGTAATCATGCTCTTTACATCGCCTAGATTAGCCGTAATGGAAATCATTTGTGTTGCATCAATAACCTTCCATGCGTTTTCCTGCCCGCCTTTTACTTCAAAACTAACGATGCCGCCAAAACCTGTTTGTTGCTGTTTTGCGAGTTCATGCTGTGGATGACTTTCTAAGCCCGTGTAATAAACGTTTTCAACCGCTGGGTGCTGCTCTAACCACTTAGCTACTTCTAATGCATTGGCACAGTGTTTCTCCATTCTTAAAGACAGTGTTTCCAGTCCTTTATGGAATACCCATGCGTTGAAGGGGCTCATGGTTGGACCTGCTGTTCTAAGAATGGGGTACAATTTTTCTTCAATCAACGCGTGATTACCAACTATCGCTCCGCCAATGCATCTACCCTGCCCGTCTAAATACTTTGTGGCTGAATGCACAACCAAATCCGCCCCTAAACTAAGTGGTTTTTGAAGCGCTGGAGTGCAATAGACGTTATCGACTATTAATAATGCTTTTTTACTGTGCGCAAGGTCAGCTAATTGTTTGATATCTGCCAAGGTTCCCATCGGGTTTGAGGGCGTTTCTAAAAACAAAAACTTCGTATTATCTTGCATAGCGGCTTGCCATTCGTTGATATCGTCTAAATCAACAAACGTGGTGTCTATGGCAAATTTATGCATGATGTTTTTGAACATCAAGGCGGTATTGCCAAACACACTGCGTGAGCACACGACGTGGTCGCCAGCGCTTAACAAGCCTAAACAAACGGTGTTAATCGCGGCCATGCCAGATGCAGTCGCCATAGCGCGCTCCGCACCTTCCATGATAGCTAAACGTTTTTCGAACGCTCTGACCGTTGGGTTAGTAAAGCGAGAATAGATATTGCCCTCTGATTTGCCTGAGAAGCGCTCATAGGCTTCTTTTGCGCTACCAAACACATAACTGGATGTTGGGAAAATAGCATCACTGTGTTCGCCTTCAGGCGTTCTATGCTGTCCCGCACGAACGCCCTGTGTTTCTATTGAGTAACCCCGCCAATCTTTATCCGACATGCTAGAACCCTTACGTTAATTTGTATTGTGAAGCTCGATAACCGTCTGATCTAAATCGTTTTCGCCTTTTTGACCATCCGAACGATTTAGACCTTGTTCCTTCAGGTATTCATCTGTAACGGTGCCGGTGACATAGTGCTGGTTAAAGCAAGCGGCATCAAAATCAACAATATCGGGGTTGCGCTTCCTTACTGATTCAAACAAATCATCAAGATCTTGGTAGATTAACCAATCAGCACCTATCGCTTCTTGCACTTCTTCTATGGTTCTGTCGTGAGCAACTAATTCTTCAACCGCTGGCATATCGATGCCATAGACATTCGGGTAACGTACAGGTGGCGCTGCGGAGGCAAAGTAAACTTTATTTGCACCGGCTTCACGGGCTAGTTTTATAATCTGGCCAGATGTTGTGCCGCGTACGATTGAGT
>DUCA01000024.1:6973-7831 GCA_012960055.1 Cycloclasticus sp. | reverse complement strand
TTGAACCAACCTGCTTGTTTAGGTAAGGGAGCATAACCAAAACCATCACTGCCAATGACTGCACCTGGATGCACAGTAACGTTATTACCAATACGCGTGCCTTCACCAATCGTTACATTTGCAACTAACTGAACGTTTTTACCAATAACGACATTGTCATTAATGACGCAACCAGCTCCAATTGTACAGCCACTTAGCAGGCTAACGTTTTCGCCAATCACGACGTTGGCACCTATTAAACAATCCTTAGCGATATGTGATTCATCTCCAATCACTGCTGATAAATGAATACCCGCTAGTTTCGGTTTCTTATGTATTAACTCCGCTGCTTTCGCATAGGACAAATAAGGGTTAGACACTATCAATGCGTCCACCGGACAATCATCAATGAACGCGGACGATAAAATGACGACGCCTGCCTTAGTCTCTTTTAAGGAATCCGTGTATTTAGCGTTATAAATAAATGACAATTGTCGGCCACCTGCGGACTCTAAAGTCGCGCAGCTTTCAACGCTAGAATCAGGGTTGCCTTTTAATTCCGCACCCAGTTCAGTCGCTAACTCTCTTAAAGAAATGATCACAAAATAGAACCGCTACCTATGGCTATTTAAGTGACAATAGTCGCTGTTGAACTTTATCAGTAATATCAACGGCAGAACTAGCAAATACAACACCGTCATGTAAAACCAAGTCATATTTTTCAGCTTCTGACAAACCTTTAATCGCTTCAAAAACAAGACGCTGTAATTTAGCTAATTCTTCATTACGTCGCAAATTAAAGTCTTCTCTAAACTCTTCTTGATCACGTTTTAGCGCTCTTTTTTTCTCCAGCACATCACGTTGCAAGCGACGCGCTTC
>DUCA01000024.1:0-6956 GCA_012960055.1 Cycloclasticus sp. | reverse complement strand
GACTCATCAACTTTGCATCACGCGCAATTTTCTCGTCTAATTTTTTAATCTCTTTTTGACTCGCTAACAAGCGTTTATTTCTGGGCGAAAATTCTTTTTCCAGTGCAACTTTAGCCGTTTCGGCTTGCGGTGCTTTTTCTAAAATCGTTGCAACATTAACAAACCCAATCTTAATATCAGTTGCATGGACTGCTCCCGTTAGAGCCAACATTAATACACTTGCCATCACAACATTACTTAAAAATTTCAATTTACTTCTCCTAAAATAATTTTTTTTAATTTATATACCAGAGCCGAAAGAGAACTGGAATGATTGTACTTCGTCGCCTTCGCCTTTATTCATCGGTTGAGCAATACTAAAGGATAGTGGACCGAATGGTGACAACCACTTAGCCGATACACCGACAGAATAACGTATCTCTCCTAAATCAAGCTCATCGTCATACACATTACCTGCATCAATAAATGTGCTGAGCCTGACCGTATTTGAATCGGCTAAGAATGGGACAGGAAAGACGAACTCAGCATTGCCCACTATCTTAACATTACCGCCAGTTGGGTCGTCAAAAACATCTCTGGGTCCCAATGTGTTATCCGTGAACCCTCTTACTGACCCTTTACCACCTGCGTAATAATTTTCGAAAAACGGCAATTTCTCTGCATCACCGTACGAATCACCATAACCAAAGTCACCATTCAAATAGAGCGTTGTGTGCGGTGTAATTGGGAAATATTGTTTTTGATTATATGAGATCTTGTAAAACTCAATATCTGAGCCCGGTACTGTTATTACACCTGACAAACGTTTTGAACCACCGCGAGTAGCAAACACCGCTCTATTTCGAGTATCTGTACCCCATACCGCAGACACTTTGAGATTCGTATAGCTTTCACCATTATCTAAGGCGAAATTACCCGTTTGACCTAAAAGCGCCTGTGCTTCTGCCGCAGTAAAACCATCATCAATGTAGCCCTGTTTAACTGTTGCAGGATCATAACCAAGATCCAGTGAGGTAAATTCTAAATCCACACCCAAACCAATCTTGTCGCTCTCATTTAATGGGAAGCCGAAATTAACACCCGCGTTGAAAGTCTCCGTTGAATAATTTGATGTATTCGCTTCATCAGCATCGGTGGTTCTATAACTGATGTTATAACCACGACTGACGCCGTCAATGGTGTAATAAGGGTTGGTATAACCTAGGCTATAAACAGTATTAACCGCGCTGTTATTAAAGCTAGCACTCATACGCTTGCCCGTACCCAAAAAGTTATTTTGGCTAATGCTGGCATTCAATACTAAACCTTGTGACTGTGAAAAACCCGCACCGGCTAGAATATTACCGGATGACTTTTCTTTAACCGTGTATTTCACATCGACTTGGTCAGCTGTACCCGGTACAGGCATTGTTTCAACATCGACTTCATCAAAGTGTCCTAGACGAGATAAACGAGATTTCGAATGTTCAACGGATAATGTTGAAATTGGCGCGGCTTCCATCTGCCTAATTTCTCTTCTAAGCACCTCATCACGCGTCTTTGTGTTGCCTTCCATGATAATGCGTCGCACATACACACGCTTGCCTGGGTCAACAAAAAACGTCACCTTAACCGTTGATGTTTCATCATCAATTTCAGGAATCATATTCACGTTAGCAAATGAATGCCCTTCATGACCCAAAATAGTCGTAATATTTTCAGATGTTTGTGTGGCTTTTTTTCTGGAGAAAACGGAGCCCGGTTGAACGATGACAAATGGAATGAGTCTATTTGGATTCACGATTAATTCACCCGCAAGCTTTACCTCACTAACAGTATGCACTTTTCCTTCGTCTAAATTAATCGTCACATAGATGCCGTTTTTATCTGGACTAATCGTCACTTGCGTGGAGACCACCTTGAAATTGATGTAGCCGCGGTTCTGGTAAAAAGAATTAATACGCTCGAGGTCTGCGGAAAGTTTTTGTTTTGAGTATTGATCGCTATTCGTATAGAAAGAGAACAATGTTGGACCCGTTAACTCGAACTCATCCAATATTTCTTCGTCAGAAAATGATTTGTTGCCGACAATATTAATTTTCTTGATACTGGCGGCAGAACCTTCAACAATACTAATTAATACCGCTACACGGTTACGTTCAAGTGTCGTTACTGTCGTTTCAACTTCTGCCGAATATTTGCCGTTATTGTAATATTGCTGCAACAGTTCATTTTTAACTTTATCGAGCACCAATGGATTGAACACACGGCCAACAGCCATTCCAACGTCCTTAAAAGCTTCAAGCAACTTTTCTGTTTCAATATCATCGTTGCCTTCCATTTCAATACTGGTAATCGCCGGCCTTTCTTTAACGCGAATAATGAGCACATCGTTATCTTGCTCAACACTCACGTCACTAAAAAACCCCATATGAAACAGTTCTCGAATAACGCCTCCTGAACGATCATCTTCAAACGCGTCCCCCACTTTGATGCTTAAGGCATTAAAAACCGCTCCGGCAGTAATTCTTTGCAAGCCATTGACTCGGATATCTTTAATGACAAAAGCTTCAGCCGAAAATGCAACATTGCTGGCCAAAAAACCGCAAAGCAAGGCAGCCACTATGAAGGGTGTTCTAATTATTTTTATCACTATAAGATTTATTTATGTTCGTTTTAGATATATCAAGCAAGTATAGATAAAAGCGCTGCGTGACTCAATACGAATATGTATTTAGCCGATTAATCTTCCGACATCTATAAATACCGCCAGCAACATAACACAGAGCAAAACAAACATCCCTAAACGCATGAAAACACCTTGCGTTTTGTCTGACACCGGTTTTCCTTTAATCGCTTCGATTAAATAAAAAAACAAATGCCCGCCATCTAACATAGGGATAGGCAGTAAGTTAATAACGCCCAAACTGACGCTAACAAATGCCAAAAGTTTTAAAAATGGCACCAAACCAATTGAGACCGTTTTACCCGCGTATTGCGCAAGACTGATAGGCCCACTGAGATTTTGAATCGAGGCTTCGCCAATAATCATTCTTCCGATAAGCTTTACCGTCAATACAGAATAGTTAATGGTCTGTGTCGCCGCTTCTACAATGGCCGAAAAGCCACTTAAGGAATAATTTGAATAAAAATCCTGTGTTTGATCTTCATCAATAAACACCGATACGCCAATTCGGCCAATCACTAGGTTCTTTTCTGTTATCTTTTTCGGTGTCACAGACAGCCGTAGTGTTTCATGATTCCTCTGCACCTGAACCGCCATTGGCGTATCCGGATTAGAGCGTGTCAACTGTACCCATTCGTCCCAAGTTCCAACAAGCCGTTGATTGACCATTAAAATCAAATCGCCTTTTTTTAGACCCGCTTGATAAGCCGCTTCACCTTTAATAACATCACCTATAACGGGTTTTAAGCGCGGCAACAGTGGCTCAATTCCAATACGGTTGACGACTTCATTTGGCTCTGGCATATCACCCGCTTGAAAACTCAGTTTGACCGTGTCGAGCTGGCCACCTGTTTTTGCAATAGTGACGTCTACTTCACCGCTATCTAAAAGCTCGCTCGCCATTAAACCAGCAGCGACACGCCAAATAGAAACCGGCCTGTCATTAATCGCTACAATTTCATCACCTATGTCGATGCCCGAGTGAATGGCGACTCCCGACTCGCTAAGGTTCCCAACAACCGGCTTAAACCCTCTCTCGCCAAGAGTCAAAATGAGCCAAAATGCAAAAAATGCAAACACTAAATTAAACACAGGGCCCGCTAATACAATCAGGAAACGACTAAAAAGCGATTTATTATTGAATGCTAAGTGTTTTTCATCTTCCTCAACGCGGCCTTCTCGTTCATCCAACATTTTCACATAACCACCCAATGGAATACCGGCAATCACGTACTCAGTTGGGTCGTTTTTTCTAGTGAACTTTAAAAGTGGCTTGCCAAAACCCACCGAAAAGCGCAGCACCTTTACCCCACACTTTCTCGCAACCCAGAAATGACCAAACTCATGCACTGTCACCAAAATAGCCAGTACTAAAATGAAGGAAACAATCGAGATGATAAGGGTCATAAAAACTCAGCCAATAATTGTGATGTTAGTTCTCGCGTATCGCGGTCAACTGACAAAATCGTCGCTATGGAATCGGCAGCTCGAACGTCAGATAACTTTATTGTCTTCTCAATAAGTTCAGGAATGGCTAGAAAGCCTATTTTTTTACATAAAAACGCATCGACCGCCACTTCGTTGGCGGCGTTTAATATAGCGGGCGCTGTTCCCTTAGCATCAAGTGCTTCAAAGGCTAGGCGCAAACAGGGGAATTTTTCGTAACAAGGCGCTTGGAATGACAATTGATTATTGACGATTAGATCTAAAGCCGACACGCCGCTATCGTGCCGTTCTGGCCAAGCTAGCGCGTGAGCTATCGGTGTTCTCATGTCTGGATTACCCAATTGCGCTAAAACAGAGCCATCAATATAATCGACCATTGAATGAATAATACTTTGCGGGTGCACCAACACATCAATCGAATCGGCTGGCAAATCGAACAAATAACTCGCCTCAATCACCTCAAGCCCCTTATTCATCATGGTGGCTGAATCGACTGAAATTTTACGCCCCATCGACCAATTTGGGTGGTTACAGGCTTGTTCTACAGTGACATGCTCTAAATCACTTAAAGGCTTATCTAAGAAAGGTCCGCCTGATGCCGTTAAGATAATTTTCCTGACGCCTTCAGCCAACTGGCCTGTTTTATACGGCTGTGGCATGCATTGAAATAAGGCGTTATGTTCGCTATCTAGCGGCAGCAAGGTAGCGTTGTGTTCCTTAACAACAGACATCAGCAAATCGCCGGCTATAACCAACGATTCTTTATTTGCTAATAATAAAGTTTTAGCGGCTTTTACGGCAGCCAAGGTCGACATCAAACCCGCTGCCCCAACAATCGCGGCAACCACGATAACAGCTTCATCCAATTGCGCTACAAACTCCAGCGCTTCGAGGCCCGATAACACCTCGGTGTCGGCCGCATTAGTTAAGGCGATTTTTTTTCTAAACTGATTAGCCAAATCAGCATCAACAACTACCGCATACCTGGGTTTAAATTCAACACATTGTTGTAACAAGCGATCAATGTTTTTATTGGCCGTTAGTGCGACAACAGAATAACATTCTGTATTACGCCTAATGACATCAAGCGTACTAACACCAATCGAGCCGGTAGAGCCCAGTATGCAGACACCCCTCACTGAAATATGCCGCTAACACCGAGGCAGGCTAGAAAAACAGGGCCCGCAGCGATAAGACTGTCAATACGGTCCAATACACCCCCGTGTCCGGGCAAAATATTGCCACTGTCTTTAAGCTTTGCGCGCCGTTTCATTAAACTTTCAAATAAATCGCCATAAACAGATACAAACGCCACAAAAACGGACAAGCCAACAAATAACACGGCGTTTCCGACGTTAAAGTAAGCAGCGCCGGCAATCGCAAAAACTAAGCAGCACAACAAACCACCCAGCACGCCTTCAATAGATTTTCCAGGGCTGATAAGCTGTGATAATTTATTTTTACCAAATGAACGGCCGGCGAAATAGGCGCCGCTGTCGGCCATCCATATGAGTAAAAATAAATACATCAACAATTCCGGGCCCTGCTGATAGTTCGTTCTAATTTGCTGCAACGAAAGAAGGGTCAAGGAAATGACTAAGATACCAAGTAAAATGATAACGCCCTGATGGATTTTTACCGTCAATAAACATTCTGGTTTGCCGATAACAAAGGCGATGAAAAGCAACCAAAAAAACAAACTCGTGTTCATCAGTAACTCAACAATACTAGCGTCTACAGCAGTTAATGCCTGGGCAACAAAAAGCGTCACCGCAGCAAGTACATACTTTTGAGTTGAGCTATTGATTTCACTTACCCCCCCCCATTCATAAGCACCGATAAAAACCACAGTACTGAGCACAACAACAAACACTGAAACAGATGAATATAACACCACCCAAGCGACAACAGGAATAAGCACAGCGGCTGTTAATAGCCGCTGAAGCAGACTACTTATTGTTAAACGTTTCATTAACTTGTTCACTCGTTTGTCCAAACCTACGGTTGCGTGAAGAAAAACACTTAATGGCTAATTCTAATCCATCTTGATCAAAATCCGGCCAAAGTGTATCGGTAAAATACAGCTCACTATAAGCGATTTGCCACAGCAAGAAATTACTGATTCTTTCTTCACCACCGGTTCTGATGAAGAGATCCGGTTCAGGCAGCCCGGCAGTGGAGAAATAGTCTTCAATCTTCAGTTCGATAAGCGGAATATGATTATCGATTGAATGCTGCAGCATAAGCTGAGCGGCCTGTTGTATATCCCATCGCCCCCCGTAGTTTGCTGCAACGACGAGTGTTAGCCCAGAATTCCCCTCGGTCAGCGATTCAACCTCTAGTATTTTGCTCTGCAAGGACGGTAAGAATCGCGCCCTATCGCCAATCACTTTTAAACGAATGTTATTTTTATGCAGCCTTTTCACCTGACTCTTAAGCGTCAGCATAAACAGGTCCATCAACACCCCAACCTCTTTAGTAGGCCGGTTCCAATTCTCGCTGCTAAATGCAAAGACGGTCAGAAACTCAACACCCAATGAGCAGCAAGATTCAATTGTCGCTCTTAATGCATCGACACCCGCTTTATGCCCGAAAACACGAGGTTTGTATCGTTGTTGAGCCCAACGCCCATTACCATCCATGACGATGGCAATGTGCCTTGGAATATCAAATTGAGCGAGGTTGTTTAAGCTATCTATCACAAGAAGTCGTTTTACTCGGTTTATCGCGAATCTACAAACTTATATAGCGAGAAATTAAAGCATAACGCAACAAGGTCGTGAACTACATCGACATCAAGTCAGTTTCTTTCACTTCAAGGTGTTTATCAATCTCTCTGATATGT
>DUCA01000023.1:4128-7872 GCA_012960055.1 Cycloclasticus sp. | reverse complement strand
ATTGTCATCCATCGCTAAGTCAATCGCTTGAATAGACCTATCGCGACCAACAAAAAGTGGAATGACCATATGCGGATATACCACAACGTCCCGTAACGGAAGAACGGGTAAGTTTGTTAAATTTTGTTTGTCACTCATTGAGCTACCGCCTTAAAATATGAATAGTAATTACTTATAAATATTAGGGCATGAAACAAGTTTTTCAACCCTCCAGACATAAAAAAAGGCGCATTAAGCGCCTTTTTTTATGTCTGGAATCATTTTATTCAGATGAAACTAACTTTTGTTCATTTTTATAAATAAATAATGGCACTGACTCACCTCGAATAACCTTATCGTCAATAACGACTTTACAGACATTATCTAATGACGGTAAGTCGTACATAGTATCGAGTAAGACTTGCTCTAAGATTGTACGTAAACCACGTGCACCCGTTTTTCGTGCCATGGCTTTTTTAGCCACTTCACGTAGTGCTTCCCCTCTGAACTCTAATTCAACGCCTTCCATATCGAAGAGTCGCTTATACTGCTTAGTTAAGGCATTTTTAGGCGCACTCAATATCTCAATCAACGCATCTTCGTCGAGTTCTTCAAGCGTAGCAACGACTGGAAGACGACCCACAAATTCAGGTATTAAACCGTATTTAACCAAGTCTTCAGGTTCTACGTTTTGTAATACTTCACCTATCACTGGTTCATCATCAGAGCCAATGACTTCGGCAGAGAAGCCAATACCTGCTTTTTCTTGCGAACGATCTTTAATTACTTTTTCTAAACCCGCAAATGCACCACCGACAATAAACAGTATATTTGACGTATCCACCTGCAAGAATTCTTGCTGCGGATGCTTTCTTCCACCTTGAGGCGGTACTGAAGCGACCGTGCCTTCAATTAGTTTTAATAACGCTTGCTGCACGCCCTCGCCAGACACATCACGTGTTAATGAAGGGTTATCGGATTTGCGTGAAATTTTATCGATTTCGTCGATATAGACGATGCCGTTTTCTGCTTTTTCAACATCGAAGTCACATTTTTGCAGAATTTTTTGAATGATGTTCTCGACGTCTTCACCCACATAGCCCGCTTCAGTAAGCGTTGTTGCATCAGCAATCGTGAACGGTACATTGAGCATTCTGGCCAAGGTTTCAGCCAATAAGGTTTTACCTGAGCCCGTCGGACCAATCAGCAATACATTACTTTTTGCCAATTCAACATCATCGTCACCTTTGGAAGCATTAAGGCGTTTATAGTGGTTATAAACCGCAACGGATAGGATTTTTTTTGCTTGCTGTTGGCCGATAACGTATTTATCAAGGGCCTCTTTGATTTCAGAAGGTTTGGGCAAATCGCCATCAGCATTGGCTGTTTCACTTTCTTGCAACTCTTCTTTAATGATGTCGTTGCACAACTCAACACATTCGTCACATACAAATACGGAAGGACCCGCTATTAGCTTTTTTACTTCGTGCTGGTTTTTACCGCAAAACGAACAAATCAAAATCTTACTGTCGTTTTCGCCGCTATCTTTGTCGTCACTCATACAAACCTCTTTATCTTTAAGCCATTTACTGTATCTGACAGGGTCAACACTCTCAACCCCTCATTACCTTTAACTATCAGTATGGTTGAGATTTTATTTCCGCCTATAGTTAATGGTTTATTTACCAGAATCGTCCGCACTACGACTCGTTAGGACTTTATCGATCAAGCCGTATTCAACCGCTTTTTCACTGCCCATAAAATTATCCCTGTCCGTATCACCTTGAATAACATCGATAGGTTGGCCTGTGTGCTTGGCCATGATGCTATTTAAGCGGTCACGAATAAGCAAAATCTCTTTTGCATGGATATCAATATCCGATGCTTGACCTTGAAAACCGCCTAAAGGTTGGTGAATCATCATTCGTGAATGCGGTAACGCAAAACGTTTTCCTTTAGCGCCACCCGTTAACAACAAAGCACCCATACTAGCGGCTTGACCAATACACATGGTGCTGACATCGGGCTTGATAAACTGCATGGTGTCATAAATCGACATGCCAGCCGTTACCGAACCACCCGGCGAATTAATGTATAAATGAATATCTTTATCTGGGTTTTCAGATTCTAAAAACAGCATCTGAGCGACAATTAAATTAGCCATTTGATCTTCAACTGGACCAACCAAGAAAATCACTCGCTCTTTAAGTAATCGAGAATATATATCGTAAGAACGTTCGCCCCGTGCAGTCTGTTCAACCACCATTGGAACCAAACCAAGCGCCTGTGCTTCAGCCGTATTCTTCATATTTATTCCCATACCGTTTGTAATAATTATCCCGCTGCTTGAGCCGGCGTCATTAATTCTTGAAATGTTAATGTGGTTTCTGTCACCTTTGCTTTCTCAAGCACCCAGTCAACAAGTTGATCTTCTAAAACAACGCCTTCAACTTTACTACGTTCCGCAGGGTTTGAGTTATACCAATTAATAACTTCTTCTGGTGATTGGTATGTTTGTGCAAATTCTTTTATGCGTTCTTGAACTTTACTTTCATCCGCTTTGATATCGTTTTGCTTAATCACTTCGGATAATAACAAGCCTAGCTTGACACGTTTAGCAGCTTGATCTTCAAACAATTCCTTAGGAAGGTCAGGCTGTGCAGGCTGACCTGCTTGCGCCGCTTTCTCATTTAATGACGTAATCATTTGATTGATTTCATTATCAATTAACGCTTCAGGAACCGACACGTCATTATTTTCGACGATTGCATCCATAACGATTTGCTTACGTTTTGCAGCCAAGGCACGGTTTAACTCACCCGTCATGTTTTTCGTTAGATCAGCTCTAAAGTCGGCCATATCTCCACTTTCAACGCCGAATTCTTTAATAAATTCTGCATCTACATCTGGCAAGATGCTTTTTTCAACTTTCTCAACTTCTACTTCAAATTGTCCAACTTGACCGGCAAAATCGGCTTGTTGGTAATCTTCTGGAAAAGTCACTTCAAAACTTAATTTTTCGCCCGCTTTGACGCCTTTTAACTCGTCTTCAAATCCAGGAATCATGTTTTTTGAACCCAACACAACTGGGAAGTTTTTAATCGGATCGTCGGAAACAGGTTTACCGTTCACGACGCCTTCAAAACTAATGGTAACTTGCTCGCCTTTTTTTGCTTTGGTTTTTACTTCTTTCCAAGTCGTTTTTTGCGTACGTAACTTCTCAACCATGTCGTCTATATCAGATTCAGCCACCTCTGCAACAGGGCTGTTTAACTTCAACTCTTCAACAGGCTTAATCGTGATTTCTGGATACACTTCGAAGGTGGCAGAAAACTCATAACCGTCGGTCTTATCATCATTTGGTGTAATAACAGGTGGGCTGGCAGGGTTTAGCTTTTCTTCCATAATCGCTTTATAGAAAAAACTTTGTGTTAACTCTGATAAAGCTTCTGCTCTAACGCTGGCACCAAATTTCTTTTTAATTACGCTCATCGGCACTTTGCCCGGTCTAAAACCGTCTACGCGCGCATTACGCTTCACATCATCGTAACGCTTATTGATGGCTGTATTAACCTCTTCTTGAGGCACAACAATCGTTAATGTTTTTTTAATATCAGAATTAGACTCAACAGAAACCTGCATAATTATTCTCTAGTGTAATGGATGGATGATTCGATTCAAAAAATGATGGTGCGAAAGGAGAGACTCGAACTCTCACATCTTACGATACTGGTACCTAAAACCAGCGCGTCTACCAATTCCGCC
>DUCA01000023.1:0-4118 GCA_012960055.1 Cycloclasticus sp. | reverse complement strand
TTGGAAACAATGTGCGGTATCATACCGACTCTTTTGTCATTTTTGCACTTCTTTTCGAGACAATTTGTCTAAAACATTAAAATACTTATGAAAGCTCTGATTTTTTTTACTGTTTACTTCTGCATCGCGTCGGCGATGGCGGCGATTATCGCGCTCCCTTTGTTCGAACTCATTGGCAACGATGATTTTAAGTTTGAACGTTGGGTGACCCGCTCAGCGCTTTTGTTTCTTGTTTTAGGTTTAATTCCCTGCTTAAAATTTTTTAATCTATCATTAAAATCATTAGGCCATCACCTTGGTACTAACTCATACTTTAAACAGCTCAGCAGCGGCTTTGTGATTGGCTTTTTTATACTTGCTGTCGTGATTTATGTATTAATACTTCTCAATGTTCGAGTCATCTCACTCACAGATCAACTTTCACTTTCCTTATGTTTAAAAGCCTTATTTGCGGGCTTAATCGTTGCCTTAATCGAAGAAACGCTGTTTAGGGGCTTGTTTTTTAAACTCGCCAAACTCTGGCACAACAACTTGGTTGCTGTACTACTCAGTAGTTTTTTCTACGCTATCTTGCATTTCATTAAGCCTATCGAACACATAGATCAAAGCGCATTGAGCTTGTTTAGTGGTTTCGAGGTTATTTTAAACGCCTTTGCCGCTCTTTCTAATATGCAAATAGACGACTTTTTCGCACTATTTTCTGTCGGCATCTTGTTAGCGCTGGTACGCCTTAAAACACGTTCGTTATCCTACTGTATCGGTTTGCATGCTAGCTGGGTGTTTGTGATTAAAATCTCTAAAGAGCTCACTGATAGCAATCAACTGTCCGACTGGTCTTTTTTAACTGGGCAATACGATGGAATTATTGGTTTGCTGAGCCTCGCTTGGTTGTTAATTTTATCCACTACCTTTTACATCATTGCCATCAAACCTTCTTCAAGCAACTCCCCTTCATAAACATCAACACTTGACACGCCCTTCTTAAGGACTAGAATGGGAATCATTATCATTAACGTTTGAGAATCTATGTCAAACATTGCTGCTCCTCACACTAATCCGTCACTGGCCGATATCAATATCGGTGAAAAAGTCATGTTGCGTAAAAACAAGATGGATCGAAAGCTTGAAAAGAAGCTACTGGCTCTTGGCTTTTCTAAACTTATTCCATTACACGTAACACAAAAAAGAAAAGGTGGTTTAGTCGTCAGTATTGGCAATGCTCGAATCGCGCTGAATGAAGCCTTAGCCCAACAAGTGATGATACAAGCGTTATGACCAAGCAATGTTGCGACACGGGTTCACCTATTGTTTCGTCAAACAGCAGCCCCGTTATAGCCGTTATTGGCAACCCTAATTGCGGCAAATCTACGCTGTTTAATGCTATTACCGGTATTAAACAAAAAACCGGTAACTGGCCTGGCGTTACGGTTGAACGCCGTGAAGGTCTGGCTAACATTCAAAATCAAGAAATCATCTTAGTTGACTTACCAGGTGTGTATGCTCTTGATAGTGACCGCGAAGCGTTAGACGAGCAAATAGCTAGGCAATACATACTCTCCGGCGAAGCCGACGCCTTACTCATTGTCGCTGACGCGGCGAACCTTGAACGCAGTTTATTTTTAACCAGTCAATTGCTGGAAACCGGCATCCCTGCTGTTCTCGCCTTGAATATGATGGATGTTGCCAAGTCCAGAGGGATGAACATCGATATCGATAAGTTATCGCGCACGCTCGGCTTTCCCGTCATCCCTATCATGGCTAGACAAAACAAAGGCATTGATGAGCTATTAACAGCCACCTTAAGCACCTTACGCGACAGCAACAATCAGCATTTAGACTTAAATTACCCAATGGTTATCGACGCGGCAATTACTCAGATTGTTGCTACGCTGGATACAAAACAACCGTCAACCTTTATTCAACATTGGCATGCACTACAGTGCCTAGAAGATTACTTTTCTTCTGCCATAACAGGTGAAACAAAGGCCATCTGCAAGCAATTACAACAGCGTATTCAACAAGAAACTGGCGAGGATGCCGATACCTTAATTGCCGCTAGTCGTTATGAATTCGCCCACTCGTTAACCGCTAACGTGGTTGAGCAAACTCAAAGCACACAGCAAACATGGTCAGACCGTCTGGATAAGGCGGTGCTAAGCGACTACTTTGGTTTACCGATTTTCTTTTTCGCCATCTATTTAATGTTTAGCATTACCATTAACTTTGGCGGGGCTCTCATCGATTTTTTTGATATAACCGCCGGCGCTATATTCGTCGATGGCTTGAAAATTCAATTACAACACCTCGGCTTTCCAAGTTGGTTTCAAGTTTTATTCGCAGATGGTTTAGGCGGCGGTATCCAAGTGGTGGCAACCTTTATTCCCATTATCGCCACCTTATACTTTTGCCTATCCATACTTGAAGATTCTGGCTATATGGCCCGTGCCGCCTTCGTCATGGATCGCTTTATGCGCAAACTGGGCCTACCTGGCAAAGCATTTGTTCCACTGATTGTTGGCTTTGGTTGTAACGTACCTTCCATCATGGCGACCCGCACTTTAGAAAAACAACGAGACCGCATCATGACCGTGATGATGGCACCGTTTATGTCCTGCGGCGCACGTTTATCAGTATATGCCTTATTTGCCGCTGCGTTCTTTCCTCAGTCTGGGCAAAACATCGTTTTCTTACTTTATATACTCGGTATAGCTGCGGCGATTTTCACCGCTTTATTACTGAAAAGTAGTGTGCTTGAAGGCGAATCCGATGGCTTTTTAATCGAGCTTCCGCCGTACCACCGCCCGGCTATTAAAAGTTTACTGATTCACACTTGGGAACGATTAAAAGGTTTCGTCCTAGAGGCTGGTAAATTTATTGTCATGATGGTGATGGTCATCAATATTCTTAACTCCATTGGTACCGATGGCAGTTTCGGCAATGAAAACAGCTCTAAATCTGTACTCAGCGAAGTCAGCAAAACCTTCACACCCATTTTTGAGCCGATGGGTATCCAACAAGAAAACTGGCCGGCTATCGTCGGTATCTTTAGCGGCCTACTGGCTAAAGAAGTCGTTGTTGGTACACTCGATGCTGTGTATTCAAACTTAGAAGGCGTTGCCGGCCCTAACAAAGAAACTTTCAGCATCGCGGCTAAGTTCTCTGAAGCATTAGCCGTGACCGGTGACAACTTGAATGACGCATTCCAGAATATGGGCGACCCACTTGGCTTACGCACCTTAGACGCTGGCGAAAACATTGAAGACGCTGCTGCCGAGCAAGACGTTAGTCACGCGCTGTTTGGCACCCTAGTGAAATATTTTGATGGTCAGGTCGGCGCCTTCAGCTACCTGCTATTCATCCTACTTTACGTGCCGTGCGTTGCTGCTATTGCCGCCGTTCAACGAGAAACAGGTACACGTTGGGCATTATTCTCTATCTTTTGGAGTTTATATTTAGCCTACAGTATGGCTGTATCCTTTTATCAAATTGCAAATTTTTCAAGCCACCCTACGCAAACAATCATATGGGTTAGTGCCTTTACTATGGGCTTTGCTGGCATTTGGTTAACGCTGCGACAACTCGGCAAAAAACTACTCGACATTAACCCGAGTATGCCTACTAGCGCATGATTTTACTGGATATAAGAGATTACCTAAAAGCCGCTGGCAGCGCGCCCGTGCGCGACCTTGCTCTGCACTTTAAAGTCTCCGAAAACGACGCTAAGGCGATGATTGAGCACTGGGTTAAAAAAGGATATGCAAAGAAGCTGCCTGCCGGTTCATTATGCCAAGGCGGCTGTCGAAGTTGCGATCCCGATACCATCGATATTTATCAGTGGATCTCCGCCTGAAGCCTAAATAAGACGCGTACTCTAAGCGCTTAAAACATGCTCATCAACCCCTTTTAATCCATACTACTTTCATCAAATACACTCTAGCGCAGCTCTATATTCATACCATTAATGATCTGCAATTACCTCAAGCCTATTACCTGATAGACACCTTGGGTCTGCAATGAAACGGTAACGGGTACGTCGCTTTCATTTTTCCAATACCAACCGTGTGACCCGCTAAAAGGAACCGTTTGCGAACCACTATCCTGACTGGATTTTGTTTCTT
>DUCA01000022.1 GCA_012960055.1 Cycloclasticus sp. | reverse complement strand
GCGATACTTCAAAAGGTCGTGACCAGAATTCCCGTTCGCCAATTAAATAGGCGATGGGTGTGCCGGTCTGCCGCTGGTTAATTAAATCTAAAAACGGGTTTAATTCATCGTCCAGCAACAGTTTCTCTGGCCAAGCTCTAAAATAACTGCGTGATTTTTTCATCACGTATGCGAGCAGTACTTCGCTATCAAGCTCGCAGCTGTCATTGTTAATCAGTAATTTAGATGCCATAGCAAGCGCATCTTTAATGGTTAAATGATGACTCAAGTGAGTGCTTAGTCGTCTGAGCTCAGTTGCGTCAGCTGGTCAGCTTGGTATTCTTGTATTAACGGGTCAATCACTTGGTCCAAGCTGCCTTGCATCACTTCATCTAGTTTGTATAGCGTTAAGTTAATGCGATGATCTGTAACTCGACCCTGTGGATAATTGTAGGTGCGGATGCGTTCAGAACGGTCACCACTGCCTACTTGCAGGCGGCGAGATTCAGCTTGTTCAGCATCAATTTTTTCTTGCTCTGCGGCCAGTATCCTAGACTTCAATAAAGCCATCGCGCGTGCGCGGTTTTTATGTTGCGAACGTTCATCCTGGCATTCAACGACGGTGCCGGTTGGCAAATGCGTTAGCCGAACGGCAGAGTCGGTTTTGTTAACGTGTTGCCCACCTGCGCCTGAGGCGCGGAATGTGTCGACGCGTAAGTCACCTGAGTTAATCTCAATCTCATCTTTATCATCCGCTTCGGGCATGATGGCAACGGTGCAGGCTGAGGTGTGTACGCGACCTTGTGATTCGGTTGCAGGCACGCGTTGGACTCGGTGCGCGCCGGACTCAAATTTCAATTGTGAATACACGTCATTGCCTTCAATGCGGGCAATAATTTCTTTATAGCCGCCGTGGTCACCTTGGTTTTCGCTGATGATTTCAAATTTCCAGCGTTTCTTTTCGGCAAAGCGCAAATACATGCGGTACAAATCACCTGAGAAGATAGCCGCTTCTGCGCCGCCTGTTCCTGCGCGAATCTCAAGGAAGGCGTTTTTGCCATCGTTGGGGTCTTTGGGTAGCAGTAAAATTTGCAGTGTTCTTTCCAGTTCCTCAAGCGTTTGCTGAGTTTCTTTTAGCTCTTCTTTCGCCATCGCTTTCATTTCTGGATCACTGTCGTTTAGCATGGCTTTAGCAGCATCTTTGTCTTCTCGTGTCGACAAATAATTTTGATGGGTGTTAACGATAGGGTCTAGTTGAGCGTATTCTTGGCTCAGTGCTCGAAATTTATTTTGGTTGTTTTGAATGCTGGGCTCAGCCAACAGGCTGGCGATTTCTTCGAAGCGCTCACTGAGCGTGTCTAGCTTATGTAGAATAGTTATGTTCACGTTATTTCTTTAAGTTGAAAAGTTGTTGGGCTGCGGACAGTAAGTCATTATTACCTTCAGAGGCGGCTTGCTTTAGAGTGCTGCTGGGCGCGTGTAAAATTTTATTGGTTAAATCGTTCGCCAATCGTGCCAGTACTTGCTCGGCAGGCAGGCCGTTATTCAACGAGCTGAGTGCTTTTTGCAGTAGTTCTTCGCGCGTTTGGTTGGACTGTTGTCGTAATTGTTGAATGGTTTGAGACGCGTCTTGCGCGCGAATCCAGGTTTGAAAATGTGATACTTGTATGTCGATAATATCTTCGGCTTGCTCAGCGGCTTCTCGACGGGACTGCAAGCCGTCATCGACGATATTTTTAAGATCATCAACACAATATAGATAGACGTCGCTCAATGTGCCGACTTCTTTTTCAATATCATGAGGAACCGCTAAATCCATCATAAATATCGGTTTGTGCTTGCGTTTTAGAATGGCCGTTTCAACGCTACCCTTTCCAAGAATAGGTAGTTGGCTGGCAGTAGAAGAAATAATGATATCTGCTTCGGGTAAATGCTCGGGTATGTCCTTTATTTCAATCGCGTAACCGTTGCCTTGTGCGGCAATGGTATGCGCTTTCTCTAGCGTTCTATTTGCTACGATGAGTCGACCAATACCTTGTTCTTTTAAGTGCTGAGCGGAGAGTTCAATGGTCTCACCAGCGCCAATTAAAAGGGCTGTTTGGCTTTTAAGGTCACCGAAGATTTGCTGAGCGAGCTTAACGCCGGCGAATGCAACAGATACGGGGCTGGAGCCAATGGCGGTATCGGTGCGTACTTTTTTTGCAACCTGAAAGGTATGTTGAAATAAACGACCTAGGTATTTACCCAGCGTTCCAGCGTCCGAGGCGTGTTGGTAAGCCGTTTTCATTTGCCCAAGAATTTGCGGTTCGCCAAGCACCATCGAGTCCAGTCCGCAAGCAACGCGTGACATGTGCTTAATGGATTGATGGTCAGTGTGATTATATAGATATGCTCGAATACTGTTTTCGTCTAGCTGATGGTGCGTGGCCAGCCAAGCGATAAGCTGATCCGTTTGATGGTCCGCGATATCACAATAAATTTCAGTTCGATTACACGTGGACAATATGGCCGCTTCTTCAATCGACGAAAGGTTACTGAGTGATTGAAGCGAACGAGTTAAGCGCTCAGGCGAAAATACGAGCTTCTCGCGAATCTCGATAGGTGCCGTATTGTGATTGAGTCCGAGCGTCAGTAACATCCGCGTATGAATTGGTTTACTTCTGAGTAATTGGGTTATTATAACTTTTTAAAGCTAGGATTGTTTTATTGTTTATCTGTAGAGTTACACTGTGTATATCACGGGTATTAGGGTGATGATTAAAGCGTTTTTTTTGTATTAAAAGATTAAGAGAGATTGTGATGTTGTTAAGAATTTTGTGGCTAGCTGTTATGGCAATATCGTTGGTTGCCTGTGCGCAGGTGAAAACGGATAAAGCGGTCACGCAGTCGTTAGTAGCTGGGTCTGTTCAAAAAGACGAACCGATGAGTGATGAGGTGCTTGTAGAGCCCAGCAACCTAAGTTCTGAATTGTTATATAGTCTATTAGGTGGGGAAATTGCGGGTCAGAGGGGGGATGTGAGTATGGCGTCTGCTTTTTACCTTAGTGCTGCGAAACGCTCACAAGATCCTGGGATAGCGCTCCGTGCAGCTCAAATCGCGCTGTATAACAAAGATGTTGCGGCTGCAAAATTAGCCGTCGATATTTTGGTGGAAGATAAAAACGCGTCTGTTCAGGCTAAACGATTAGCGTTAACGGTGTATCTGCGGGCAGGCGATGTCGAAAAAAGCTTGAGTCAAATTAGGCTGCTGCTTGAAAAGAATGAGATACCAAAGCGTAATGCTCTGCTAGCAATTGGAGATGTTGTTTCTCGCCATGCTAATAAAAATACGGCAATCAGCGTTATGACGGTTTTAGTGGGCGAAAATGTAAAAGAAGCCGGTGTTTTCGTCGCACGCTCACAGATCATGTCGAACTTCTCGCTGTTTAATCAAGCTCAAAAAGACGCGAATAAGGCGGTTGAGCTAGATGCGAACTGGCAAACGGGCTATGTTCAATTGGCTCAAGTGCTAGAAAGAAAAGGTGATAGACAGGCTGCTTTATTGGTTTTAAAAGAAGCGAGCGAAAAGTTGAAGGCCAGACAATTGCTGATGGTTTATGCGCAACTGTTGGCTAAAAACAAACAATACCTTGCAGCAAAGGAGCAATTGTTAACGTTGCTTAAGCACGAAAAAAATTACCCCGAGGCTCGATTCTCGCTAGGCCTTGTTTATTTGAAGTTGGATGATGCGGAGAATGCAAAAGCGACGTTTAAAGCCTTGTACGAAGACAATGCGTTCCGCTCTAAAGTGGCCTTTTACCTAGGGCGAATAGCAGATCATCAAAAGCAAGATGAAGAAGCTTTAGGCTGGTTTGGTAAGGTGGAGAGAAGCGAAAACTACGTTGATGCGCAGGCAGCAATAGCTATCATTAAAGCTCGGTCTGGTGACGTGCGGGGCGCGAGAAGCGTGACGCAGAGGCTGCGCAATGAATTTCCTGAAGCGACATCGCGCTTTTATCTGTTAGAAGCGGAGTTATTGATGGGTGCTCGCCAGTACGATGTTCTTTACCTACTGTTAACTGAGGCGGTGAATGAAAACCCGTCCGACCTAGCATTGAGGTTCGCGCGTTCTATAGCGGCGACTGAAATTGATCAGTTGGTGGAGGCCGAAAAAGACTTGTTGTACGTGCTAGATAAGACGCCAAGCAACGCAAGTGCATTGAATGCCTTGGGTTACACGCTTGCGAGTAAAACGTTTCGTTTTAAAGAGGCGCGTAAGTACCTAGCAAAAGCGCTTTCGCTACGCCCTGATGATGCGGCGATTTTGGACAGTATGGGGTGGCTCAATTATCGTGAAGGTCAATATGAACAAGCGTTGGTTTTATTAGAAAGAGCGTATAAAAAAACACCAGAAGGTGAAGTTGCCGCGCACCTTGGAGAAGCGTTGTGGATGCTGGGTCGGCAAATGGAGGCTATGGTTATATGGCAAGAGGCGTTGAAAAGAGATGCGGGCAACCGTTACTTAATTGAGGTTGTAAAGCGATTAAAGTGAAACGGTATTTCTTATATGCGTTCATACTGACGCAAGTTTTGGCATGCGCGTCGATGGAGCCAATAAAAAAGCTGCGTAGTCCCGAGTCGATAGCTGATAATACTAAGAAAATCTTAGCGATTGAGAGCTGGTCTTTAGTAGGGCGTTTGGCTGTTCGAAGTGCGAAAGAGTCATGGTTAACATCGTTAAAGTGGCATCATAATACCCTGGTGGACGCTTTAACGTTAAGCACATCGCTGGGCGGTGTTGTAGCAAAGTTAAATTATTCTAACCAGGTTTTTTCGCTATCAAATTCGGATGGACATATGCGTGAAACCTCTAATGCTGAGCTCCAATCACTATTGGGTTATCCGCCGCCATTACAGCACCTAACGTTTTGGGTTAGAGGTGTACCTAATCCTGATATTGCTGTTGACGATAAGGCCATGAATTCACGGGGTGCCCTAGTATTCAAACAAGATGGTTGGGATGTGAAGTTGGAGCGTTTCGATTTGTTTAGTGATCTTGTATTGCCGACGCGCGTAACGTTGATAAAGAATGGCTTGAAAATTAAATTGGTGGTGGATGAGTGGTTGACTTAGTGCAAGATGAAAAAGAGTGGGCGGAGCATTGGTGGCCCGCCCCAGCAAAGCTTAACTTGATGCTCAATGTCACCGGTCAACGGGCGGATGGTTATCACGAGCTGCAAACGGTTTTTCAGTTAATTGCGATATCAGATTGGCTGAATTTTACGCCGACTAAGACAGGGAAGGTTGAACTGAATTGCAGCTCGGTAGCGCTTGCAAATGAAAATAATATAGTCATGCGCGCGGCAAAGTTACTGCAGCAGTACAGTGCCTGTGATTTGGGTGTGGACATCGTGCTTAAAAAAATATTGCCAATGGGTGCGGGCTTAGGTGGCGGGAGTTCTGATGCAGCCACCACACTGGTAGTCTTGAATGCACTATGGGGGCTGGGTTATTCGCTACAGCAGTTAGCTGAATTGGGTGTAACGCTGGGTGCGGATGTACCCATTTTTGTGCTGGGCGAGTCGGCGTGGGCTGAGGGTATAGGCGATGAAATTACGCCGATGGCCTTGCCTGAGAATTGGTTTGTGGTTGTTAATTCAGAGCATCATTGTTCAACAAGGGAGGTTTTTTCGCATAACAGTTTGACACGAGACAATTCAGCCATCACAATACGCGACTTTCTAGGTGGGCAGCAAGAAAATGTTTGTTTGCCGGTCGTAAGAGAAATGAATCGAGAATTGGATGGTATATACCGGCAATTTGCAGAATTCAGTAAGGTTTATATGACGGGAACGGGCTCGAGTATGTTTGCTAAGTGCGGCACACGGCAAGAGGCGGTGACCTTGTCGGAACAATTGCCGGATAGCTGGGCTAAATGGGCGGTAAAGGGTGTGAATAAATCACCGCTACAAATGTCACTTAAGCAGTTTTTATGCCGAAAGGACGTGACTTTTGTTGAATTGGAGTAAAAAAACTCCATTTAACTCAGTTCTAAATCCGTCAAAGTAGGTATAATCCTTCAAAATAAAGATTGGGGCGTGGCCAAGTGGTTAAGGCACGGGGTTTTGATCTCCGCATCCCAGGTTCGAGTCCTGGCGCCCCAGCCATCTTTATGCAAATCATAGTTATCTTTACTGGGAGTTTAATGTGCTAGATAGTAGCATCATGGTGTTTACTGGCAATGCAAATAGAGCCTTGGCAAAAGATATTGCGCGTCATTTGAATATTACGCTGGGAAGAGCTAACGTCGACATGTTCAGTGATGGCGAAATCATGGTTGAAATTGGCGAGAATGTTCGCGGCAAAGATGTTTTTGTTATACAGCCAACTTGTGCGCCAACTAATAATCATGTGATGGAATTGTTGGTGATGATTGATGCGTTGAAAAGAGCGTGCGCTAGTCGAATTACCGCAGTTATCCCCTATTATGGTTACGCGAGACAAGACAGAAGGCCTCGGTCAGCGCGTGTGCCTATTACATCGCAGTTAGTTGCAAAAATGATTACTAATGCGGGCGCTCATCATGTCCTTACAATTGATTTGCACGCGGATCAAATACAAGGTTTTTTTGATATACCAGTTGATAATGTATATGCATCGCCGTTGTTGTTAAGTGATATTTGGCGAAGAAAGACGAAAAATCTGATGATAGTTTCACCTGATGTGGGCGGTGTTGTGCGCGCTAGAGCGATAGCGAAACGTTTAGATGATGCCGATTTAGCGATTATCGATAAACGTCGCCCTAAAGCCAATCAATCGGAAGTAATGAATATTATTGGTGATGTCAGTGGCAGAGAGTGCGTCATTGTCGATGATTTAGTGGATACGGCGGGCACCTTATGTTTGGCTGCTAAAGCCTTGAAAAATAGCGGGGCTATCAGTGTAAAGGCGTACTGTACGCATCCTGTGTTATCGGGAAAAGCGATAGAAAACATATCTAATTCGGTACTAGATGAATTGGTAGTGACCGATACAATACCCCTTAGAGATGACGCGATGAATTGCAGTAAGATTCGTCAAATTAGCGTTGCAGAGATGTTGGCGGAAACAATTCGAAGGATGGTGACGGGTGATTCCGTTAGTTCTCTATACGTCGATTGAAAAATGTGGCAAAATAACCGATTTAGTGCAATTAATTTTTATTTTGGAGAAGTTAGATGAGTACCAGTTTTGAATTAGCGGCGACGATTCGTCAAGATTTAGGTAAAGGCGCAACACGTCGTTTACGCAAACAAGATATGGTTCCGGCTGTTATTTACGGTGCAGGCATAGACCCTGTGTCAATAACGTTGACACATAATCAGTTGCTTAATAGTACTGCAAACGAAGCGTTTTTCTCACACATTCTTTCTATCGACATAGAAGGAAAGAAAGAAAACGTTATCATTAAAGCCTTGCAGCGTCATCCGGCAAAACCTATTTTAATGCATGCGGATTTTTTACGCGTCAACCTGAAAGAAAAATTGAAAGTCCACGTGCCTATTCACTTTATTGGTGAAGACGACTCGCCGGGCGTCAATCAAGGTGGCGTGGTAACGCATGATTTGGTTGATGTTGAAGTCGAATGTTTGCCAAAAGATTTACCTGAGTTTGTAACAGTTGATGTATCAGCGCTAGAGATTGGTGAAAGTTTGCATTTGTCAGACATTAAATTACCAAAAGGTATGATCCTTGTTGCGTTAACGCAAGGTGAAAATAATGACCTACAAGTTGCAGCTGTTCAGGCCAATAGAGCGGCTCAAGCGGATAGTGATGAGTCTGAAGGCGAGGAAGAGGAATCTGGCGAATAGCTTATGATTTCTTTAATTGTCGGCTTGGGTAATCCTGGCGACGAATATAAAAAAACCCGGCATAACGCCGGGTTTTTGTTGTTAGATGCGTTGGC
>DUCA01000021.1 GCA_012960055.1 Cycloclasticus sp. | reverse complement strand
TGCCAATATAACGTCGAATCGATGACCTTCTTTAAGTAATGCTTGGTATTGCTCATAATTTTGCGCCGACCATACATTAGCGCCCCAGCGTTTTAGCAATTCGCTTAGTGCTTCGGTTATATTGATTTCATCATCTATACATAAAATCATTCGACCCGCGAGGAAATTAGCGCTTATGTCTTCTTGCTCATCGGCGGGGTTAATAACAACCATTCCGTCAGCTATCGGCACGCTCACATGAAACACACTGCCCTTACCAAGTTCTGAACGCACGCCAACAGGGTGATTTAACAGACCTGAAACGCGTTTTGTAATCGCTAAGCCTAAACCCAAGCCCTCAGTCATGTTGGCATTTAATTGGTGGTATTCTTCAAAGACGGCATCTACATTCTCTGCCGCAATGCCAATACCCGAATCGCGTACTTCCACGCACAGTTTTCCAGACCGTAGTCTACAAGCCAGCATGACTGAGCCGCTTGATGTATAGCGAATGGCATTGGTCATGAAGTTTTGCAAAATGCTGCGCAACATATTTTTATCACTGATGACGTTTAACTTGGAATCCACCACGTGCAAGCGCAGCCCTCTTTGCTCGGCAATCACTGAGAACTCATTTTGCAATGTGTTCAACAACTCTTGCATGGGAAATACTCGTAACTCTGGATTCAATACGCCAGAATCGATTTTTGATATTTCTATCAAGCCCTTTAATAAGCCTTCTGCACTTTGTAATGAATTGAGCGAATTTTCGGCAAGTTTATGACTCTTAGGCTGATCTTTTAGATCTTCCATTAGCGAGGCGAGATATAGTTTGCCCGCGCTAAGTGGCTGCGCAAGGTCATGGCTTGCCCCCGCTAGGAAGCGGGTCTTACTTTCAGTTGTTTCTTGTAGCTTTTTATTTAGCCTTGAAAGTATTTCTGTGCGTTGTTCTACTTTTTCTTCAAGGTTTTGGTTGGTTGCTTGCAATTCTTTTTGTACTTGTTTCATTTCTGAAACGTCTGTGTAGGTGGTTACAAAGCCACCATCCGGTAAGCGATTACCTTGGGTTTGCACGACACGGCCATCTTTCCACTCCCGTTCGTAAAAGTAATCTGAGCCACTACGCAGAAAAGCTAACCTTTTACTAACTTCTTTCGCTTGAGCATCTGGCGTATCGCTCTTAATCACTAAGGTACGTTGTATATTAAATTGAATAATATCTTCTGCAGGCATGCCGATTTTTATAAAATCTTTGGGATAATCAAATAACTCTACATACGCCCTATTCCAAGCCACTATGCGTTGCTCATAATCAACCACACTAATCCCTTGGGTGATATTGTCCAAGGTGACTTGCAGCAACTCACGATTAAACTGAATGGCTTGGCTGGTCTGATCCAGCACACTGGCAATGTTCTTGGATGAATTTGACTGCACGTCTAAGGCACTATTAAAGATGCTTTCAGCGGCGGCTGATCCAACACTGCCAGCGACCATATGCTGCGTTTGCATTAATAGCTCGTCACTTGCCAGGTCTGATTTTTTTAGCCTACCTTTTTTCTTTTCAAAGCTGTGAATCAGCCGCCTTGTACGTTCAACACCTACAAATCGCCCGCTGAGTTCAAACAAATCACCTACGGTTAAATGTTCATTTGCCGTCGACGCTAAGACAACAGATACATTGTCGCCTTCTATATAAGATGCTGCTTGCAATCTATCGGTTAATGAATGGCTTGCGCGTAACGAGAACCCTATATAGCCCGCAATATTTGCCGCCAAACTCCAAAACACACCGTGACTTAATGAATCTGAAAACTCAATACCAAATAATTGCTGTGGATGTAAAAAGCGTAGGCCAAATAAACTAGCATTAGCAAACGAATCGGGAAATAACTCAGATCCAGCGAGCGTTGGCAATAATAGTGTATACAGCCATATAGTAAAACCTAGTAACAAACCGATGATGGCACCATTTTTGTGCCCCTGCCGCCAGTACAAGCCACCAATGATTAACGGTGCAAATTGAATAGCCGCGGCAAACGAGATTAAACCAATACTCGATAGTGATTTATCACCCAAGGCAATTCGATAGTAGCCGTAAGCAATCCCCAATAAAACGAAAATTGTAACCCGGCGAACCAACAGCAGCGTGGGGAAAAAATCATGCTTGTCGTATCGCTTTTTTACTTTAAACAAAACCGGCAAAATAAGGTCGTTTGAGACCATCGTGCTGAGTGCCACCGTGGCCATAATGACCATGCCAGTTGCTGCAGAAAAGCCACCGAGGTAACTCAATAAAGCCAATGATCCATTGCCATAATCCATGGGTAATGACAAAACAAACAGATCGGCGTTGCTAGCCGAATTGTATGCATACAAACCCGCTGAGGTAATTGGAATAACGGCTAAACTCACCAACAGCAAAAAGAATGGCAAACCCCACTTTGCTACCGACATTTCATCGCCTCTACTTTCTACCGCGGCCACATGAAACTGACGGGGTAGGCAGATTATTGCAGCCGCAGCCAATAGAACTTGGGTGAAAAACTTCGTCGAAATCTGATCACTGCTATAGGGTTTAAGCAACATGTCTTTTACACTAAGCACAGAACTACTGGCCTCGCTCGTGACAATCATGTATGACAGCCCGGCAATAACAATTAAAGACGTAATTTTTACAATCGCTTCAAAACTGATGGCGTTTATAATGCCACGATGATGCTCGGTTGCATCAATACGTCTTGCACCAAACAATATCGAGAAGATGGCTAGAATCAGGCCGAGGTAAAAAGCCGTATCCGACAACCAGAACACACTGCCCCCCCCATTGTCACGCCCCGTGAGCAAATCGAATGCACCTGCTACGGCCTTCAACTGTAGCGAAATATAAGGCACCGTGCCGACCAAGGCAATAATGGTTACGATGGAAGCCAGCGCTTGATTTTTACCGTATCGAGTTGATATAAAATCCGCGATACTGGTTGTTCTGTGTCGTTTGCTTACCGCGATTAATTTCTTTATAAACGGCGTGAAAAATAAAAACAACAACATGGGCCCAAGGTAAATTGAGAAATACTCCCAACCCGACGTGGCCGCTTTTCCAACCGCACCAAAAAACGTCCACGATGAACAGTAAACCGTAATTGATAAGGTAAATATTATGGGTTGATAGCGAGAATATTGCCCCCCTGGTTTTTTGTCTCCAACAAACGCAATATAAAACAACACCGCTAAATAAGCCGCTGTCATTAGAATCAGAAAGGTTGCGCTAATCATCTGTTTGTTGGAGTTATGATGGACATTATTTCAAATTATACAACAGGAGCTATTTTTTAAAACCACTTCAAAGGTATTTGGCGATTCGCGTATTAGTAGACAAAAAACACCCAGCTTAGTCATAAGCTGGGTGTTTAATTAGTCAGTCGTCTAAGAACGACCTTTTTAACTATCTAGCTAGATCGCTAGATACTCTTCACGTAACGCCTTACTCTCCAACACTTCTTTAGCTGAACCGGAATACACAATCTCACCTGACTCCATGATAATGGCTTTATCAGCCAACTTAAGTGCCGCCACCGCATTTTGTTCAACGATAATGGTCGTGATACCCAATTCTTTAATTTCACGAACAATACCTTCAATTTCCTTAACAATAACCGGCGCCAGACCTTCATATGGCTCATCTAGTAACAAGATTTTAATGTCTCTAGCCAAGGCACGAGCCACCGCTAACATTTGCTGCTCACCACCAGATAATGTCACGCCTTCTTGCTTACGACGTTCTCTTAATCTTGGAAAGTGATTATAAATGCGCTCTAAATCCCAACCTTTTGGTTCAGAAATTTGCGCAATAATTAAGTTTTCTTCCACCGTGATGCCTGGAATAATTCGACGATCTTCTGGCACCAGTTGCACACCAGCTCGAGCGGCTTCATACGGCTTCATTGCTGTTAAATCTTGCCCTGCTAATGTAATGCTGCCTTGCTTCACTTGCGGGTCTTGCATCCGCGCAATGGCACTAAGTGTTGTTGTTTTACCTGCGCCATTACGGCCTAACAACGCAAGAATTTCGCCTTCGGCAACCTCAAATGAAATGCCTTGTACAATGTAACTTTCGCCGTAATATGCATGCAAATCACGGCAAGAAAAATATGCTTGATCACTCATTCTTCAGTCTCCCCACCTAGGTACGCCTCGATAACCTTCGGGTGCCCCTTAATTTCATCAGGCACCCCTTCGGCAATAATCCGGCCTTGCGCCAATACGCTAATATAATTCGATAATGAAAACACGACGTTCATATCGTGCTCAACGATTACCATGGTAATTCCGCCCTTATCTGAAATACGTTGTAATAATTTAATGGTATTTTCAGTATCCGCACGCGCCATACCCGCCGTCGGTTCATCAAGTAACAACATATCGGGTTTACGAGCCAAGCATAAGGCCATTTCTAAACGGCGCTTATCACCCCTTGAAAGATGACTTGCGATGACTTTACGTTGTTCAAACAAGCCAACGTCATTTAAGGTCTCCTTCGCAAGGTCAATACAAGGTTTTGCAGACGCTGGTGTTTCAAACACATTGAAAGCATAGCCACCATCACGTGCCGCGTAAGCAGCAATCGCGACATTTTCCAACACGCTCATATCGTCAAAAATAGCCGGTGTTTGGAACACCCTAGCCAAACCCATTTGGTTAATCTCATGTGGTGCCTTACCCAACACTGGCTCGCCTTTAAATAACACGGTGCCGACATCAGGCTCTAACAAACCAACCAACACATTCAATAGCGTTGATTTACCCGCGCCATTTGGGCCAATTAAAGAGTGAATCGTACCTTCTTCAATTGTTAAGTTCACATCCCCAAGTGCAGCAAGGCCACCAAAGTTTTTTGATACATCTCTAATCTCTAAAATCGCCATGGTTACTTACCCCCTCCAGTGAGCGCTTTCTTAATTCTACTGCCCGCTTCAACAAAGCCACCTGGTAAGAAAATAACAGTCGCCATAAAGATGGCGCCCAATACAAGCAACCACTGTGCACCCAAATACACCGACACAACATTTTCAAAGTACAACATAAATGCCGCGCCTAGCATTGGACCAAACAAGGTCCCTACGCCACCTAATACCGTCATAATAACGACTTGGCCAGACAGATGCCAACCCATGAATTCTGACGCTACGTAGGGTTCGTAAACGATCATCAACGCACCGGCAACACCCGCATAAACGGCACTAATAACAAAACCCATTAGCTTATAACGCGCTACATGCACACCGGTATATTCCAATCGTACCTGGTTAGACTTAATCGCTTTTAACATCAAACCAAATGGCGAACCAATAATACGGCGAGCGATGTAGTACATAACGATTGCAACGATCACTGTTAAGTAGAATACATTATCTCCTTGCATTTTAATGTCAAACAACATTGGTGTTGGTAAGCCCGTTAGACCATTATCACCTCCGGTCCAATCTTGCAGGGTTGATAGCACCATACTGTGTAGCATTTCACCAAACGCCAAGGTGAGAATCGAGAAGTAAATACCCGTTCGTTTTAACGTTAAGAAGCCAATAATAAACGCCATAATAATGGCAGAAATCACCCCAACCGTGATAGCTGGCAAAATGTTATTGGAATAATGTAACAACATGAGACCGGTAAAATATGCCGATGTACCGAAGAAGGCAGCATGGCCAAACGATAAGAAGCCCATATAGCCGAGCAAGATATCAAAACCGATAGCAAAAATTATCCAAATAACAATTTTTGTATCCAACCCACTGTAGCCACCTATGTATCTAAACCAGAAAGGCATGGTAAGCAGGACAACTGCAAACGTAGTAACCGGTAGGATGTCTTTTTTATAAAAACTTGCGTTATCTGAAATCATTCCATCACACCTTTTTGACCTAAAAGACCACGCGGTCTAAACAGTAAAATTAAAATCGCAATTAAGTACACAATTATATTAGCCAAGGCCGGTATCGTCGCTGTAAAGCTAATGGCCAGACCTATTATGAAGGATGCTAGCACCGCACCAGGTAAAGAACCCATGCCGCCAATAACCACCACTAAGAAAGACGGCACCAAGAACACCATGCCAATACCCGGATCGACCTGTGTGACGGGGCCGCCAAACACACCGGCTATACCCGCAATGGCTACACCAAGTGCAAACACGATGGCAAAACGCTGTGAAATATTCACGCCTAATAGCCTTAGCATTTCTGAATCACGCATACCCGCTCTAACCACCAAACCGAAGGTGGTGAATTGTAATAATGCGAATAGCAAGGCAACTGTTATTAATGAAACGGCTGTTAAAATCAATCGCCATTTAGGATACGCCACGAAGCCTTCTAAGAAGGGTAGGTATTCATGCAAACGCATAATACCTGAGCCCCAGTCTGGTGTGGCGAATGGCAAGTTATTGGCACCAAAGTACCATTTGAACCCTTCTTGTAAGACAATTGCGAGACCAAAGGTAACGAGAATTTGATCAGTGTGCGGTCGAGTATAGAAAAAGCGGATGAGCCCTCGCTCCATCAGCAGACCCAGACCAAACAAGATAATAGGAACCAGCACAATGGCCATGCCCCAACCGCCCCATTCTGCTTGCGAAATGACAACGCCAAGATAAGCCGCCACCATAAACATGGCACCATGCGCGAAGTTAACCACGCCCAAAGTGCCGAAAATTAATGCCAACCCTAACGAGATAAGTACATAAATTGCGCCTAATTGTAAACCCGTTAAAAGTTGTAAAAAAATACTATTAACCATAAATCCCTCTCACATCGATATAACCGTATGTAGCAACGTTACCCGAAGTTCTAAAAAAAACATGGCTCTATTAAATAGAGCCATGTTTAATCACTACAAACAATATACTTACGCTGGCTTATAAGGGCCAAGCTGACCCTTAAAGGTGTTGACAGGGTATGCAACATCTTTTGCTTTAACAGTCTGATGAATGTTAAGCAAATCATACTTACCTGAAGATTTCGCTTTAGAGTTACCTTGCACAACCAAGATATCACGCATACATTGGTGATCTTCACCACGGTATAGCGTGTCACCTGTACCGGTACCAGAGAAATTAAAGTCTTCAAGCGCTTTAATAACTGCTGGTGGGTAGAAGGTACCTGCCATTTCACATGCATTCGCATATAGAAGTGTTTGGCAATAAGCTACGTGAGCAGCCTGTGAAGGTGGGAAACCATTCGCATCAACGAAAGCTTTAACGAAAGCTTGTGATCCTGCATCTTGTTGCTTCCAAGACCATGACGTTGTGCCGTATACGCCTTCAACATTATCAATACCCGCACCTTGAGCCATTAAACGACTATACAACGGAACAACGATTTCCATTGTTTTGCCATTTTTTTGTAGCTCACGCATGCCGAATGAAACCGCTTGTGTCAATGAGTTAACCATGTTCTTACCATAATGATTAAGAACCAGTACGTCAGCATCAGAGTTTAATACGGCAGTTAAGAACGCTGAGAAATCAGTTGATTTTAACGGCGTCATAATGTTTTGCACCGTTGTCCAACCTTCTTTCTCTGTGAAGTCTCTCATTGACTCAAACTGCGTATGACCCCATGAGTAATCAGCTGATAAATGGAAGGCGCGACGGTCTTTACCGTATGCTTCAGACAATACTGGTGCTAACGCTTTACCAGTCATGTGAGCATTGAAGAAGTAACGGAAACCATAACGACGTTTGTCTTTACCCGTTGTGTCGTTTGAGTGTGTTAGCGCATCCATAAAGATAACGCCCGTTTCTTGTGCTAAGTATTGTTGAGCAATAGCTGTCGCACTTGAAGAGCCACCAGACCACATGATCACGCCATCACGGTCAATCATACGACGTGCAGATGTACGTGCAGCATCTGGGTTAGTTTGTGTGTCACCAGTTACGTATTCAAC